>DATHEP010000381.1:0-2393 GCA_035318525.1 Conexibacter sp. | reverse complement strand
CGGGGAGGGTCCCGTCGAGGACCTCGCATTCGACGGGATCGAGGCGGCGCGGCCGACGCCCGAGGTGCTCGACGCGATCGCGCGGGCCCGCGCGATCGTGATCGGCCCGTCGAACCCGATCGTCTCGATCGGCCCGATCCTGGCGGTGGCGGGGATGCGCGAGGCGCTGCACGCGGCGGCCGCGCCGGTCGTCGCGGTCAGCCCGATCGTCGGCGGCGAGGTGCTGAAGGGACCGACGGCCGCGTTCATGGAGCACGCCAACCAGCCCGTCTCGGTCGCCGGCGTCGCTGCCCTCTACGGCGACCTGCTCGACGGACTCGTCGCCGACGAGCGCCTCCCAGAGGAGGTCGAGCTGCCGCTGCTGGAGACCGACCTCCTGATGGCCGACGGCGCGGGGCGTCAGCGCCTCGCACGTGAGACGCTCGCATTCGCGACCGCGCTCGCGGGCTGACGACCGCCGGGTCCCTCGCCCTCAGCGGATACCGTACGCCGCCGATGCAGACCGTCGCGATCCTGCCCGTGAAGCGCTTCGCGAACGCGAAGCAGCGCTTGGAGTCGGCGCTGCCGAGCGGCTCGCGGCGCGCGCTCGCCGAGGCGATGTTCACCGACGTGCTGACGGCGGTCGGGAGAGTCGGCGCGATCGACGAGGTGCTCGTCGTGAGCGCCGACCCGGCCGTGCAGCGGATCGCCGAGGGCTACGGGGTGCGCGCGATCGAGGATCCCGCCGAGAGCGGGCAGGACCAGGCGGTCGTGCGCGGCGCGGGCGTGGCGCGCGAGCTGGGCGCCGCACAGGTGCTGTGCCTCGCCGGCGACTGCCCGCTGCTGGACCCGGTCGAGGTCGAGACGCTGCTCGGCAAGCCCCGCACCGCCGAGCGCTACGCGGTGATCGTCGCGGACCGGCACGGGACGGGCACCAACGGGCTGCTGCTGGCGCCGCCGGACGCGCTTCACCCGCGCTACGGGCCCGACAGCTTCGCCCGCCACATGGCGCTTGCGCAGGAGGCCGGCGTCCCGGCGGAGGTCGCGCAGATCCCATCGCTGGCACTCGACGTCGACACGCCCGAGGATCTCGCCGCGTTGCAGGAGCGACTCGCGGCGCAACGCGGCGGGGCGGCGCACACGCGTGGCCTGCTGCACCAGTTGCAGCGCACGAGCGCGACCGACCGCTGATGCTGACCGCCCGCGCGCTCGACGGCCTGCCGGAGGTCGGCGCGGGCGACGACCTCGGAGCGCTGATCGCGGCGGCGCTGCCGGGCGACGCGCCGCTGCGTGACCACGATGTCGTGGTCGTCGCGCACAAGGTCGTCTCGAAGGCCGAAGGGCGTGTGCGGCGGCTCGACGAGGTGGAGCCCGGGCCGCGCGCCGTCGAGCTGGCTGCAGCGCACGGCAAGGATCCGCGCCACGTGCAGGTCGTGCTCGACGAGTCGCGCGAGCTGCTGCGCGCCTCGCGGGGCGTGCTGATCTGCGTGACGCATCACGGGTTCGTGTGCGCGAACGCCGGCGTCGACGCCTCGAACACGGCCGCGCGCGAGCCGGAGTCGCTGATCCTCCTCCCCGCCGACCCGGACGCCTCCGCGCGCGCGCTGCGCACCCGCCTGCGCGAGCTGACCGGCGCCGCACCCGCGGTGGTGATCACCGACTCGTTCGGCCGCGCGTGGCGGCACGGGCAGACCGACGTCGCGATCGGCGCCGCCGGCATCGCTCCGCTGGAGGACTGGCGCGGCCGCAGCGACAGCGTCGGCCGCGAGCTGCAGGCCACCTGGATCGCGCTCGCCGACCAGATCGCCGGCGCCGCCGACCTCGCGCGCTCGAAGGACTCCCGTCAGCCGGTCGTCGTCGTCAGTGGCCTCGACCACCACGTCCTCCCACCCGGCGACGACGGCCCCGGCGCCGCCGCGCTGCTGCGCGACGCCGCAGAGGACCTCTTCCGCTAGCCCGCCACAGTGGTGGCGAGCGACTGCGTCGCGAGCGCCAGGTGACGACGGAGCTCCTCGACCGACGGGTCTCCCTCGATGCAGCGCTCCAGCGCTCCCGCCAGGTCCGCCGCGTCGATGGCGCGCAACTGGTCGGGCAGCTCTGCGCGCGCGAGCGGAAACGAGCCTGCGGCGAGCAGTTGCCAGCGGGCCAGCGCGGTGAGGACGCTGCGAACCTGCTCCAGGGTGGCCTCGTGGTCTCCGCTGTCGACGACGTGCTCAGCAAGGTCGCGCATACGACGCACCTGCGCGAGCTTGCGATCGGGCGACGGCCAGCGCCCTGACGCGACGAGCTCGGCCGCCGCCGAACGCAGCACCCCACGGTCGTGCAGGATGCAGCCGAACCGCAAGGTCCACTGGACGTAGTCGTCACCGGCGCGCAACCGCTCGATCAGGACATCAGCGGTCGTGGCGTACACG
>DATHEP010000380.1:0-4431 GCA_035318525.1 Conexibacter sp. | reverse complement strand
TTCCCTGCTATTTGCGGATATTTGTAGGCGCCTGAGCGCTCGACGATCGCTAGCCTTGCCCACCCCCGCCGGGCGTCTCGAGCCGCAAACGCTGGCCTGGCTCCAGCCTCCCGCGCGCCTTCGGCTCCAGTTGGTGCCCGTCGAGCAGGTTGCGGCCGCGGGCGCCCGGCTCGCCGCCACCGGCTCCCGGCGGAGCGTGGCGGCGCCGCTCGGTCAGCAGCGACCACGTCATCGGCGCGAGCGCCTCGATCTCGCGCACGACGCCGTCGCCGCCGCGATGCCGTCCGGCGCCTCCCGATCCGCGGCGCAGGCCGTACTCCGTCACGCGCAGGGGGAACTCCAGCTCCAGCGCCTCGACGGGCGTGTTGAGCGTGTTGCTCATCGCCACGTGCACGCCGCTGGGCCCGTCCGCGTCCGGGCAGGCTCCCTGGCCGCCGCCGAGCGTCTCGTAGTACGTGAAGTCGTCCGTGCCGAGCGTGAGGTTGTTCATCGTCCCCTGGCCGAGCGCGCGCCCGAAGGCGGCCAGCACGAGGTCGGCCACGCGCGAGGAGGTCTCGACGTTGCCGGCGACGACCGCCGCCGGCGAGCGCGCGTTGAGCAGCGACCCCTGCGGCGCGCGCACCTCGAGCGGGCGGTAGGCACCCGCGCTCGGGGGGATGTCGGGGTCCGTCAACACGCGCACGGCGAAATAGCAGGCGGAGCGCGTGACGGCGAGCGGGCAGTTGAGGTTGCCGTCGTGCTGCGCCGCGCTGCCGGCGAAGTCGAGCACGAGGCGCTCGCCCTCGACGGTGGCCGTCAGCGCCAGCTCGAGGTCGCCCTCGCGCGCCTCGAGCACGTCGCGCGCCGTGCGGACGCCGTCCGGGAGCGCCGCGAGGCACGCGCGCATGCGCCGCTCGGCATAGTCGAGCACCTCCGCCATCGCTTCGCGAATCCCCGTCACTCCGACCCGCTCCGCGAGCTGCGCGAGCCGCTGCGCGCCGGCGCGGTTGGCGGCGAGCTGGGCGCGCAGGTCGGCGCGCCGCTGCGCTGGCTGGCGCATCTGCGCCGTCAGCCGTTCGACCGCCGCCTCGTCGAGCGGCTGCGGCTCGATCACGACGCCCTCGTCCGCGAGCGTGCGGCTGTCGGCCGGCATCGATCCGGGCGTCGGCCCGCCGACGTCGGCGTGATGGGCGCGGCAGGCGGCGAAGCCGAGCAGCTCGTCGGATCCGTCCCGCCCGCTCGCGAAGACCGGCGTCACGACGGTGATGTCGGGCAGGTGGGTGCCGCCGGCGTACGGGTCGTTCAGCACCCAGGAGCGGCCGGGCACGTGCCGCTCGTCGCGCACCGCGGCGACCGAGGCCGGCATCGCGCCGAGGTGGACCGGGATGTGCTCGGCCTGCATCACCAGCTCGCCGGCGGCGTCGAACAGCGCGGTCGAGCAGTCGCGCCGCTCCTTGATGTTCGCCGAGTGCGCCGAGCGGATCAGCACCACGCCCATCTCGTCGCACGTCGCGCGCAGGGCGCCGAGGATCACCTGCAGCTGGACGGGGTCGAGCTGTCCGTGCGCGCCGCTCATGCCTCTGCGGCTCCGATGCGTCGCACGTCGATCGCCCCGTCGGCCAGCACCGTGCCGTGCCAGCCCGCGGGGATCAGCAGCGTCGACTCGGGCAGCGGGACGACCGCGGGGCCGGCGATCACGTCGCCCGGTGCGGGTCCGTCGCCCGCCGGGGCGGTCTGCGGCAGCGGCGGCGCCGGCGTCGTCGCGCTCACGCGCACCGTCACGAGCTCGACCTCCTGCTCGGGGTCGCGGTAGCCGTAGCGCTCCTCGTGCGCGCTCTCGAATGCGGCTCGCAACCGCTGCGGCGTGGCGTCCGGCGCGAGTGCGACCGCCAGCTCGTACGCCTGGCCGCGGTAGCGCAGCTCGTAGGTCACGGCGATCTCGACCGCGGCGTCCCGCGGCGCGCCAAGCGCCGCGCGCGCGTCGGCCGTCAGCTCCGCGACGTCGCGCGCGACGCCCTCCGCCGTCAGCGTCCTGCCGCTGCGCAGCACGCTGCGCTGCGCGTCGCGCCGCTGCGGGGCGACGACGAGCCCGAGCGCCGCGAGCACGCCGGAGGTGCGCGGCGCGATCACGCGGTCGAGCCCCAGCTCCTCGGCGATCGCGACCGCGTGCAGCGGGCCGGCGCCGCCGAACGCGACGAGCGCGTGACCGCGCGGGTCGATGCCGCGCTCGACCGTGACGACGCGCAGCGCCCGCGCCATCTCCGTGTTCGCGACGCGCACGATCCCCTCGGCGCAGACGCGCGGGTCGAGGCCGAGCTCCCGCGCGAGTGCACCGACTGCCCGCTCGGCCGCCGTGCGGTCGAGCGCGACGCCGCCGGCGAGCGGTGCGTCTCCGGGCAGGTGGCCGAGCAGCAGGTTCGCGTCTGTGACGGTCGGCTCCGTGCCGCCGCGGCTGTAGCAGGCAGGGCCCGGCACCGCGCCCGCGGAGCGCGGCCCGACGCGCAGCGCGCCGCCCGCGTCGCGCCACGCGATCGAGCCGCCGCCGGCGCCGACCGTGTGCACGTCGAGCGTCGGCAGCGCGATCGGGCGCCCCGCGATCTCGCTCGCGCTGGCCTCCGCGACGGCGCCGTCCTCGACGACGCAGACGTCGCACGACGTGCCGCCCATGTCGAGGCACAGCGCGCGCTCCGCGTCCGCCGCGCGCGCCGCGAAGGCGGCGCCGGCGGCACCGCCCGCCGGCCCCGACAGGACGGTCCACGCCGCGTGCCCGGCGGCGCTCGCGACGTCGGCGAGGCCGCCGTTCGACTGCATGATCGCCGGCTCCGGCAGGCCGGCCCGTCGCGCGCGCTCGGCGAGGCGCCGCAGGTAGCGGCCGAGCAGGGGGGAGAGGGCGGCGTCGACCTCCGTCGTGGCCGCGCGCTCGTACTCGCGGAAGGTGCCGACGACCTCGTGTGACAGCGACACGTGCGCATCCGGAAGCGCTTCGCGGAGGGCGTCGCGCACCGCCTGCTCGTGCCGCGGATGGCGGTAGGCGTGCAGCAGCACCACGGCCACGGCCTCCGGCGCGGCGCCGGCGACGTCACGCGCGAGGTCGCGCGCGCTGTCCGCGTCGAGCGCCCGCAGCGGGCCCTCGGGCGTCATCCGCTCGGGCGCCGGGAAGCGCAGTTGTGGCGGGACGAGCGGCGCGGGATGGGCGGCGCAGAGACGGTAGAGGTCGGCGCGCGCCTGGCGGCCGAGCTCGACGACGTCGGTGAAGCCCTCGGTGGCGACGAGGGCGGTGCGCGCCGCGCTGCCCTCGAGCAGGGCGTTCGTCGCGACGGTCGTGCCGTGGGCGAACGCGGTCACGTCGCCGGCGTCGCATCCGGCCCGTCCGAGCGCGATCTCGACAGCCGCCATCACGCCGAGCGACTGGTCCTCCGGCGTCGACGGCGCCTTCGCCGTCACGAGCACGCCGTCGCCGAGCAGGACGGCGTCGGTGAACGTCCCGCCGACGTCTACTCCGAGCAACATCTCGTCCGCAACCTACCTAGCAGGCGCAGGTCGTGTCTGGCCAGGACGCAGGGAGCGTGGCCCGCTTCGCAGGCGAGCGAGCGAGGCGCCGCCAGACGCGGGCTGCGCCGCTAGGCTGCGGCGAGTTCGGCCAGTTCCTCGGTCTCTGCGAGGTGCTGGTGCGACGGGCAGTAGCCGTTGTGGGGGAGCGGCATGCGCTGGCAGGCAGTGCCCTTGCGGGTCGTCGCGCGGCACTGAAGCGGGTTGCCGGCGAGGTCGTAGCCGGTCATCGGCTGACGCGCGAGGAACTCGTCGGCGCAGGCCACGTAGCGGTCGATCACGTGGTATATCCGCGCCTGCGACGACATCGGGAAGTACGGCCTGATGTCGTTGAAGAGCGTGCGCGCTGGCCGCGCGAAGTAGTGCCTGTCGGTCGCGAGGCGCTCGATCGCGGACTCGCACGCGCGCAGGACGCGCTCGTGGTTCGTGACGCCCGTGGCGCTGCCCGGGCTGTCTTCGACGATCTCGCTCGCAAGCTCGCGGTAAATCGCCCGACTGAAGCGGTACATGACGGCTTTGCCTCTCCTTCTCCAGATCCCCGTGCCAGGCTCCCTTGGCGGCCGCAGTATCTCGCCGGGTTGTGAAGCTCAAGGCTCTGGACTATTAACCGCGCGTTAAGTCGGAACGTCAGCGTTCGTTTGGGGCTGCGAACGAACACCGGTGTTCGTCAGTCGTCGCGGCGGACGGTCAGGCCCAGTGGTCGAGCACCGGCCCGTCCGCGGCGCGGACGACGGTGTGGTGCTCGTCGAGCGCCGGCAGGCGCTCCGGGAAGTCCCGCCGCAGGTGCGCCCCGCGGCTCTCCTCACGCGCGAGCGCGCAGGCTCCGACCAGTCGCACGAGCGGGTGCGGGTCGTCGAGCAGCGCGCGCAGGCCGGCCGCGTCGCGCTCGATGCCCGCGCACTC
>DATHEP010000379.1:0-2657 GCA_035318525.1 Conexibacter sp. | reverse complement strand
CAGCGCCTCGTACGTGATCAGCTCGTTGGACGAGAAACAGTCGTGCAACTCGATCACGTCGACGTCCTCGGGCGTGACCTCTGCCTCCTCGTAAGCCTGGGAGGCGGCCTGCTTCGACATGTCGAAGCCGACGATCTTGATCGAGCTGCGCCCGTGGGAGGAGGCGCCACCGGCGCCGCAGATGTTCGGCGCGGCCGGCCGCGAGCACATGGAGCGCTACGGCTCGCAGCCCGACCACTTCGCCTGGATCGGCTGGAAGAACCACAAGCACTCCGTCAACAACCCGTACGCGCAGTTCCAGGACGAGTACTCGCTGGAGCAGATCAAGGCGGCGAAGGTGATCTACGAGCCGCTCACGAAGCTGCAGTGCTCGCCCACCTCCGACGGCGCGGCCGCGGCGGTCGTCGCGAGCGAGCGCTACGTGGACGAGCACGACCTGTGGGATCGCGCCGTCGAGCTGTGCGGCCAGGCGCTCGTGACCGACACGCGCGCGACGTTCGAGGACCGCAGCGCAATCTCGATCGTCGGCGCCGACATGACGCGGCTGGCCGCCCAGCGGGCGCTGGAGGAGGCGCAAGTCGCGATCGGCGACGTCGACGTGGTCGAGTTGCACGACTGCTTCAGCACGAACGAGCTGATCACCTACGAGGCACTCGGCCTCGCCGAGGAGGGGACCGCGCACGAGCTCGTCGCCGCCGAGGCCACCACCTATGGCGGCAGCGGCCCCGTCGTCAACCCGTCCGGCGGCCTGATCTCAAAGGGCCACCCGCTCGGCGCGACCGGCCTGGCGCAGTGCAGCGAGCTGACGTGGCAGTTGCGAGGCAGAGCAGACGCACGCCAGGTGAACAATGCGAAGGTCGCCCTCCAGCACAACATCGGCCTCGGCGGAGCAGCCGTCGTAAGCGTCTACAAGCAGGCGGCGGCCTAAGCGCCCTGCACGCATCGCGGCGAGCCGGATGGCACCGCATCGTGGATGCCGGACGCCGACCGCGCGCGCAGCCGTACTGGAGGTACGGCGAGCACGTGGGTGGCGTCCGGCGCCGCGAGGCGGTGTCAGCCGGCTCGCCGCGATGCGATAGCGGCCAGCTCGGCTGGCCGGAGAAAGACGTGCAGCTCGCCGTCGTCGATGCCGGCGAGCGCCGCCTTGCGCATGCGCACGCGCGCCCCGGTCACGTCGAACACGGCCTGCGCGACGTCGGGGTTGTGGCCGACGAGCAGCACGTGCGCGCCGAAGCCGGACGCGAGTCGGTCAGGGTCGAAGCGGCCGCCGCCCAGCTCCCCCGTCACGTGCACGTCGACGCCGAGCGGTTCGCAGGCGAGCACCGCCGTGTCGAGTGCGCGCACGAGCGGACTCGACAGACACGCGTCGAGCCGCACGCCGAGCGCCGCCAGCGCACCGCCCACCGCGCGCGCCTGTGCGCGCCCCTTCTCGGTCAGCGGCCGCTCCGCGTCGGGTCGGCCATCCGTGTCCTCGGCGTCGGCGTGGCGGAGGATCCACAGCACGCCGTGAGCCTAGCGCCATGCTGGCGCGCCGGAGGCTCAGTTCGCAGACGGCCCCTCGTCAAGCCGGTCCATGCGGTCGATCAGCTGCAGCAGCGCCTGCGTCTGCGCGCGTGTCTCCTCGACGGAGGTGTCGACCTTGGCCTCCACGCTCGCCGTCCGCCGGTCGATCCCCTCCACGGAGCGGGCGAACGCGTGCATCGCGGCGGTGCTCTGCGCGACGAGTCTCGCGCACAGCGCCATCCCCTCGTCGTAGCAGCGGCGATTGAGCTCGTGCTCGCGCCGGTTGAGCTCGTGCTGCGCGCGGTTGCGCTCGTCCATCCGCGCCAGCTCGCTCAACACGTGCTCGTGCATCTGGCGGTTGAGCCGGTGCTCGCAGCGGTTCAAGGTGTGCTCGCGCCGGTTGAGCTCGTTCTGCTCTCTCAGCTCCGCGATGACGATCTGCAGCTCGGCCTGCGTCATGCGGCGATTCTGGCAACGGCAGCGGGCCGCGTCTACCAGATGAAGTGGTGGATTTCGCTCTAGTTCGCGCTTAGAGCGTGTCTCAGAACCTCTGGGGAGGGATCGGCGGTGGGCCGGAGAATCTCTGTCGTGGGTGACATAACCGCGATCGGAGGTCGCTGTGGCCGAGTCGGTGTGGAAGGTCCGCGAGGAGCTGTGGGAAACGGTCGAGCCGCTGTTGCCCGAGCGGGTGCCGGACCCGCGCGGCGGGCGGCCTCGCGTCGATGATCGTGCGTGCTTTGGCGCGATCCTCTACGTGTTGTTCACTGGCATCGCCTGGCGGCATCTGCCGCGCGAGCTGGGCGTCTCGCCGGCGACTGCGCACCGGCGTCTGCAGGAGTGGGAGCGCGCAGGGGTGTGGGCCAGGCTGCACGCCGAGATGCTGCGCCGCCTGAACGCCAAGGGCGCGATCGACTGGCGGACGGGCGCTGTCGACGGCTCCCATATTCGTGCTCTCTCAGGGGGCCCATACCGGGCCCTCGCCAGTTGATCGTGCCCGCCCGGGCTCCAAGCACCACCTGATCGTCGACGGCAACGGTGTCCCGCTTGCCATCACGCTGACGGGCGGCCACCGCCACGACGTCACGCAGCCTGTTGCCACTGGTCGAGAAAGTCGGACCCGTCACCGGCAAGCCCGGTCGGCCACGCACGCGCAC
>DATHEP010000378.1:0-4033 GCA_035318525.1 Conexibacter sp. | reverse complement strand
CGCGCTGCATCGGCGAGTTCGGGGCGGTCTCGGTCGTCTCCGGCAAGATCAGCGGCGAGACGGAGACGCTCACGCTGCTGGTCGAGAAGCGCTTTCAGAACTTCGACCTCGCGGGCGCGTACGCCGCCTCCGCGCTCCTCGCGCTGATCGCGCTCGGGACGCTGCTCGCGATGACCATGATCAAGCCACGACGCGAGGAGGGGGACGCGTGATCTCCGTAACCGGTGTGACGAAGAGATTCGGGGACTACACGGCCCTCGACGACGTGTCGATCGAGGTGCCGGACGGCTCGCTGACCGCGCTGCTCGGCCCGAGCGGCTCCGGCAAGTCGACGCTGCTGCGGATCATCGGCGGGCTCGAGTCGCCCGACGCCGGCCGCGTCGAGATCCTCGGCGAGGATGCCACCTCGGTGCCGCCGCAGCGGCGCGGGATCGGCTTCGTCTTCCAGCACTACGCCGCCTTCAAGCACATGACGGTGCGCGACAACGTCGCGTTCGGCCTGACGGTGCGCAGGCGGCCGAAGGCGGAGGTCGCCTCGCGCGTGGACGAGCTGCTGGAGATCGTCGGCCTCGCCGGCTACCAGACGCGCTATCCGTCGCAGCTCTCCGGTGGCCAGCGGCAGCGGATGGCGCTCGCACGCGCGCTCGCCGTCGAGCCGAAGGTGCTGCTGCTCGACGAGCCGTTCGGCGCGCTCGACGCGAAGGTCCGCGCCGACCTGCGCGAATGGCTGCGCAAGCTGCACGACGAGGTCCACGTGACGACGCTGCTCGTCACGCACGACCAGGAGGAGGCGATGTCGATCGCCGATCAGATCGCCGTGATGGACCACTCGCGGATCGAGCAGGTCGGCACGCCGCGCGAGCTGTACGACCGGCCCGAGACGCCGTTCGTGATGCGCTTCCTCGGCCCGGTCACGCGGCTCGGCGAAGCGCTCGTGCGCCCGCACGACATCGCCCTGTCGGTCGACGGGCGGCCCGGCTCGTTCGAGGCGCAGGTGGCGCGCGTCGTGCACCTCGGCTTCGAGGTGCGCGCGGAGCTGGTGCTCGGCGACGGCGAGGAGATCGCGGTGCAGCTCACGCGCGGCGAGGCGGACGAGCTGGAGCTCGACGCCGGCGACATCGTGCACGTCCGCTCGACGGCGCTGCCGCAGCCCGAGCCGGACGCGATCGGCGCCTGAGGCGCGTCGCGCTCAGTGCGTGACCCAGGCGTCCGGGTCGCTCGTCAGCGCCTCGACCTGCGCGGGCAGCTTCCCGTTCGCGAGGTCCGCCAGCGTCACGTGCTCGGCGACCGCGCGCAGGGATGAGCGCACGGCGATCCAGACTCTGCGCAGCGGCTCCGCGTTGCCGGCGTACTCGACGTCCTCCGGGCGGCCGCCGCGCACCGACGCCATCGGCCCCTCGACGACGCGGATGATGTCGGCGAGCGTGATCTCCGCGGCGGGCCTCGCGAGCTTGTAGCCGCCCTCGGCGCCGCGCTGGCTGCGCACGAGCCCGCCCTGCCGCAGGTCGCCGAGGATGTTCTCGAGGAACTTCGGCGGGATCTCCTGCGCCCGCGCGATCGCCTCCGCCTTCGTCAGCTCGTCGTCGCTGGCGGTGGCGAGCTCGATCGCCGCTCGCACTGCGTAGTCCACCTTCGCCGAGATGCGCATGTAGGGCTGCATCATGACCGGCCGGCCGGAAATACGTGTGCGCACGACGTTCGCCGGGCACTCGGACGCAGCTCGGCGGGAAGTTATGCCAAACTTCTGGATGCATGATCCGCTCTACCAGAACATTGGCATATCCGCCGTTCCATCCCGAGAGTCGCGCCGCTCCGCAGCTCACGATGACGCTGGCGGAGTTCACGGAAGCCTTCCCGAGCGAAGGCCAGCATGTCGAGTTCAAGACGGGCGTTGGGAACGGGCCGCTCCAAGACACGGCGGTTGCCTTCTCGAACGCCGACGGCGGCGTGGTGCTGATCGGCGTCCGTGACGACGGGCGGATCGCCGGCCGTGCGCTTGACGCCGGAACGCAGGACGACATCCACCGTGCGATGCAGAGCGCGCGGGACGTGGGCCGATACTCGATTGCCCAGCTCGACGTCGACGGCAAGCCGCTGATCGTCCTGTCCATCGCCCGCCGGCGCGAGGGCTTCGCTCAGAGCTCCGGCGGCGTCGTCAAGGTGCGGCGCGGGACACGAGACGACCCGTTGTTCGGCCAGGAGCTCGTGCGCTTCGCCAACGAGCGCACTGCCTCACGGTATGAGGCGGCCCCCGTCGAGGCGAGCATTCGCTCGGTCGACCCGGACCTGCGGGCCGAGCTCGCCAAGGCGATGCGTTGGCAGCGCGCGACGGCGGAGCGCCTGCGACATGCCGAGCTTGCGAGCGGAGATCAGCTTACGGTCGCCGGCGCTCTCTACCTGCTCAAAGACCCCGGGAAGGTCCTGGGCAAGGCGCACGTCGAACTGCGGCGCTTCCCGGATGACGCGACCGTTGCCTACGACCGGCGCGAGGAGCTGCGCGGGCCGCTCCATCGTGTCCACGCCGCGACCGTCGCGCGGATCACGGACGAGCTGGGAACGGAGCTCGTGATTCTCGGCGTCCGCCGCTACGACCTTCCGCGACTTCCTGAGGTCGTGTTGCGCGAGGCCGTCGCGAACGCGCTCGCTCATCGCAGCTACGAGGCGGCGGGAACGGCCGTTCGCGTCGAGATGCGGCCGTCGTCGGTCGTCATCCGGTCGCCGGGCGGCCTTCCGGAGCCCGTCACAGTCCAGAACATGCGCGAGGCGAGCGCTGCTCGCAACCTCGTCGTCATCAAGCTCCTGCGCGCGTTCGGGATCGCCGAGGATGAGGGGCTCGGCGTGGACCTGATGCAGGACGCGATGGTCGAGGAGATGCTCGATCCGCCTCGCTTCTCAGACAACGGTCACGAGGTCGTGGTGCAGCTTCCGATTCGTAGTGCGGTGGCCCCTGTCGAGCGGGCGTGGATCCGTGAGCTCGAGCACCGGGGCGCACTCCACGGCGCTGACCGCCTCGCGCTGGTGCACGCCGCTCGCGGCGAGATCCTCACGAACAGCCGCGTGCGAGAGATCCTCGGTGTCGATGCCGACAGCGCGCGCGAGACGCTACGCCGCCTCCAGCGGGAGGGCTTTGTCGAGCGGCGTGGTAGAACCGCTGCCGCGACGTACCGGTTGAACGGCTCGCTCAAGCCACCGGCCGGACTTCGTCTCAGCGCGGAGGAGCTCGATGACGTGGTCGCCCGCCTTGCGGCTGACGGGCCGATCGCCAACAGAGACGTCCGAGCGGCAACCGGCCTCGATCGGGTCGAAGCGCTTGCGCTGCTCGATCGGCTCGTCGGCGCCGGACGGCTGCGACGCGTCGGGCAGCGGCGCGGGACCCGCTACGACGCGATCTGAGTGGCTGGGAGCGGCACGCCGAGCGTGGCCGCGTCCCCGGCGACGGGGGTGCGGTGGAAGGCGGCCGCGAAGCGGGCGACGACGTGGTGGGCGAGATGTGCGAGCGCGGGGGACGGCTCTCGCGTGGGCGCGAGCGGCGCGCGCGGCGACGGTCGCGTGAGCGCCGTCTCGCCGCGCTCGTCGGCGAGCGACGTCATCTGCACGCCGTCCAGGCCGCAGGCGATCGCCCACTCGAACGGGCGCATGTCGTTGTCGACGTTGACGGCGAAGCCGTGCGCGGTGACGTGGCGGCTGACGTGCACGCCGATCGAGGCGATCTTGCGCTCGTCGACCCACACGCCCGTGTACTCGATCCCGTCCTCGGGGCGGTTTCGCGCCGCGAGCCCCTCGTCTCCGAGCGCGGCGATCAGCGCCTGCTCCATCGTGCGCAGGTAGGCGATCACGTCGTCGATCCGCATGATCGGATAGCCGACGAGCTGGCCCGGGCCGTGGTAGGTCAGCTGGCCGCCGCGCCGCACGGGCACGACGTCGATCCCCTGCTCGGCGTACCAGTCGGGCGCGAACGGCAGGTCGCTCGGGCTGGAGCGGCGGCCCTGCGTGTAGACGGGCGGGTGCTCGACGAGCAGCAGCACGTCGGGCA
>DATHEP010000377.1:0-12782 GCA_035318525.1 Conexibacter sp. | reverse complement strand
GAGCACGAGCGCGAACGGCACCGCGAACCACGCAATGCCCGTCAGGTCCTCGCCGGGCGGTGTGGCGTTCGGCTCGAACGTCGTGAGCAGGGCTCCCAGCACAGCGACGCCCGCGACGAGCAGCGCCGCGCTCGCCATCAGGGTGAGGAACGTCCGCGTCGTGCGCAGCTTCAACAGCTCGCTCGCGATCACGCGACTCATCGCAGGCCGACCTCGCTGCCCTCGGTCAGCTCGAAGAAGACTTCCTCGAGCGACTGCCCGATCGGGCTCAGCTCGGAGATCACGACACGGTGCTCGGCGATCGCGCGACCGATCTGCTCGCCGCTGCGGTCGCTGACGACGATCGAGCCGTCGCCGCCCGCCTGCACCTCCGCGCCGTCGGCGCGCAACACTTCGGCCAGGCGCCCCGTGTCCGGGCCAGCCACGCGCATCCCGCCGGCCGCGGCGCTCTGCGCGAGCAGCTCGTCCAGCGGCGCCTGCGCGACTGAGCGGCCCTTGTGGATCACGACGACCTCGTCGGCCGTCTGCGCGACCTCTGCGAGCACGTGGCTGGAGACGAGCACCGCCCGCCCCTCAGCGGCGAGCCCGCGGAGGAAGTCGCGCAGCCAGCGGATCCCCTGTGGGTCGAGGCCGTTCGCCGGCTCGTCGAGCACCAGCACGCGCGGGTCGCCGAGCAGCGTCGCCGCGAGCCCGAGGCGCTGGCGCATCCCAAGCGAGTAGCCCTTCGTGCGCTTGCCAGCCGCGTCCGCGAGGCCCACGAGTTGCAGCAGCTCGTCCACGCGCGCGTCGCCGAGCCCCGCCGCGCGCGCGAGCGTGCGCAGATGGTTGCGGCCGCTGCGGCCCGGGTGCAGCATGCCCCCGTCGAGCATCGCGCCGACGGCGCGCGTCGGATCGGCGAGCTGGGAGTACGGCCGGCCCTCGATCGTGGCGCTGCCGCCGGTCGGGTTGACGAGCCCGAGGAGGGCGCGCAGCGTCGTCGTCTTGCCGGCGCCGTTCGGCCCCAGGAACGCGACCACGCGCCCGCCCTCGACCGAGAAGGAGAGGTCGTCGACGGCGAGCGTCGTGCCGAAGCGCTTCGTCAGACCCGTGACCTCGATCGCGTGCGCCATCCCGCCGGAATCATTAGCGGTTGGCGCGGCGGCGCGCTGTGCGCCTCCGGCAGCGGCCGTTCGCGACCTGCGATGATGGACGCATGAGCGATCTTCAGCGTCGTGGACCGTCCCGCGTCTCGCGCAGCGCGCGCGAGCAGCGCGCCTACCGCCTCGTCATGGCGACCGGCATCTTCAGCGTGATCGCCGTGGTCGGCGTCGTGCTGGCGGTCGTCGGCGTCGTCGGCGGGATCGTGCCGTTCATGGCGGCGATCCTCGCCGTCGTCTCCTGGGTGATGTTCCGCCGCGCGCTCAGCGGGCGCTGACGGCGGCGGCGTCGTCCGGGGCGCGCCCGTCGCCGGTCGCCTCCCGCCCGCCACCGCGCGCGAAGAAGCCGGCCACGAGCGCGATCATCCCGGCGGTCGCGAAGCACATCGCGGCGAGCGCCCAGCCGCCCGCGACGTCGGAGAACCAATGCGCGCGCAGGTAGACGCGCGTGAGGCCAACGGCGCTCGCGATCCCGATCCCGGCGACGAGCACGCCGGCGCGCGTGCGGACGCCCGGGAAGGCGTGGCGCAGGGCGAGCGCGATCGCGACCCAGCAGACGGCGTAAGCGGCATGACCTGAGGGATACGCCGAGCCGGCCGCGTCGACGAGCGGGTCGAGCGGGCGCGGGCGCTCCGTCGCCGCCTTCGTGATGTGCACACCGGCGTACGTGAGCGCGAGCCCGCCGAGCAGCGCCAGGCTCTCGAGCCGCTGGCGTCTCCACCACAGCAGGACCGCGGTGATCAGCAGCGCGCCGCCGGCAACCGGCAGCGCGCCGAGGTGCGTGACCGCCTTCGCGAGGTCCGTCAGCCAGGCGGTCTGGAGCTCGGCCGACCAGCGCGCCGCGCGGAGGTCGCCGGGGGTGTGCTCGGTGGCGATCGGGTCGAGCGCGATGATGTATCCGAAGAAGACGAAGCTGCCGACGGCGGCGACCGCCAGCAGCGTCGTCAGCTCGAGCCCGAGCTGGCCCGGCGTGAGGCGGTCCCACAGGAAGCGCGCGGGGCGGGCGAGGCGGTGGCCGGCCGCTCGCGCGAGGCGGATCAGCACGCCGAGGACGGGCGCTCTCTCCTGCTCGTCGAGCCACGCGTCGAGCTGGCGGCGGTTCTCCTCCACCCGCAGCCAGCGTACGACCACGATCAGGCCGACGACGACCACGATCACGGTGCCGAACGCGAACAGGCCGCGTCTCGCGATCTCCAGGACTCTGTCGAGCGAGTGCCAGAAGACGTAGCCGAGCAGGCAGAAGGCAGTGCCCATCGCGCCCGCCGCGAGGATGTCGTAGGGCAGGAAGCGCTTCAGCGGCATGCCCGAGGAGGCGGCGACGAACGGCGAGACGGCGCGCACGAGGCCGATCCAGCGGCCGAGGAAGACGGCCTTGCCGCCGTGGCGGTCGTAGAAGCGCTCGACGTGCTCCAGCCGCTCCTCGGTGATCTGGAAGCGCGGCCCGTGCTTGACGAGGAAGTCGCGCCCGAGCCGCTTGCCGAGCGCGAAGCTGAAGAGGTCGCCCAGGACCGCGGTCGTCCACACGATCGCGATCAGCAAAACGATGTCGATCTCGCCCTGGCCGGCGACGAAGCCACCGACGACGATCGCCGTCTCGCCCGGGATCAGCAGCCCCACGAACGCGCCGCTCTCGAGGAAGCAGAGGACCCCGACGAGCAGGTAGGTCCACGCCCCGAGCGTGTTGCCGATGTCCTTCAGCACCTCGTCGAGGTCGGGGAAGTGGACGAGGCCGGTCCCGTAGACGGCCATCCCGATCGCGAGGAGGACGCCGCCCGCGAGCATCGTCGGCTCCAGCTTGCGCCGGCGCGAGATCACGGCCGCGAGCAGCAGCACGGCGCCGGCGAGCCAGAGGGGTCTCATACAGCCGGCGCGGAGGTGCGCTTGGCGAGCGCGCGCTCGTAGCTGACGAGGCGCCGGACGAGCGCGTTGTAGCGACCGTGGGCGGCGTCGACCTCATCCCGCGCGAGCAGCGTGTAGAGGCGATGCTCCGGCTCGGGGATCGCACGCGGAACGGCGACACCGAGCATCCGCAAGCGCGGTGCCCCGATCGAGACGAGCAGCGCCTCCTGCGTCTCCCGACGATCGCGCAGGTCGGCGATCCCGCGCGCGACGAGGTCAGCTCCCGGAGGCTGCATGGAAGGGATGCTATCCGGCCGGTCCGCCGGCCTCGGGGGGCGCGGAGGCGCGCCGCTCCTCGACCGCGGTGTGGACGTAGCGGGCGAGGCGGCGCGAGAAGGCCTTCGGCGACTCGGCGTAGACGCGGCGGCCGAGGCGGGTGGCGGCCGCGCGCAGCTCAGTGCTGCGCTCCGCGACGAGCGCGAGCAGCGCGTCGCGCTCGGCCTCGACGGCCGGCGGCAGCGGAGTTGGCGCGCGGAGTCGCTCCGCCAGCACCGCGAGGTCGTGGTCGTCGCCGAGCAGCTCGGTCAGCTCGTGCGCCTGCTCGGCCTGCGCCGCCAGAACGCCCGGCCAGGCCGGCGTCAGCAGGCGCTCGTGGTACCAGAGGTCCTTCGCGCGCTTGCGCCAGTCGTGCAGGCGCTCGGCCGTCGGCTCGCGGCGCGCGGCCGCGAACGCCTTGCGACCACGCGTGTACGCACGCGCGACGCCGGCGAGCACGTCGTCCCAGTCGGCGCTCCCGAGCGGCCACTGCTCGACGCGCGCAGCGGCGGCGCCCAGGGCCTCGAGCACCGCGGCGAGGTCGCTCGTGCCACCATCGCCGCGCCCGCCCGCCGCCTCGCCCGCGAGCGCCTCGCGCAGCTGCGCGAACGTGGCGGACGGCAGCTGGCCGGCGAAGCGCTCGGCGAGCTTCGCGGCCGTCTCGACGCGCACGTCCGCGTCGCGCGTCCCGGACAGGGCGAGCCCTGCCTCGCGCAGGGCGTCGTTCTCGCGCCGGTAGGCCTTCGCGCCGAGCGCTGGCCGCACGAGCCGCAGCAGCGCGCGTGCCTTCTTCAGATGCTTGCGCGCCTCGTGGACGGCGTCGACCGGATGCTCGTCGGCGCGCTCCAACTGGCGGACGGCCCCCTCGAGCTGCTCGCGCGCGCACGCCCGCACACTGGTCGGGAGGTCGTCCGCGATGCTCAGGCGGTAGGCCATCGCACCGTCAATGGTGCCCGATCAGAAGACGACCGTGCGGTTCTCGTGCACCAGCACGCGATCCGCGAGGTGCGCCTGCACCGCCCGCGAGAGCACGGTGCGCTCGACGTCGCGGCCGAGCCGCACGAGCGCATCGACGTCGTCGCGATGGCTGACGTGCACGACGTCCTGCTCGATGATCGGGCCCGCGTCGAGCTCCTCGGTCACGTAGTGCGCGGTCGCGCCGATGATCTTGACGCCGCGTTCGCTCGCGCGGCGGTAGGGGTCCGCGCCCGCGAACGCCGGCAGGAACGAGTGGTGGATGTTCACGACGGGCGCGCCGATCGCGGCCAGGAAGTCGCCGGAGAGGATCTGCATGTAGCGCGCGAGCACGACGAGGTCGAAGCGGCCCGCTAGCTGCTCGAGCATCGCCGCCTCGGCCTGCGGCTTCGTCTCGCGCGTGACGGGCACATGCGCGAACGGGACGCCGGCGCGCTCCACCTCGTCCTCGACCGCGCGGTGGTTCGACAGCACAAGCCCGACGTCAGCCTCCAGCTCGCCGCTGCGCCAGCGCCACAGCAGGTCGAACAGGCAGTGGTCCTCGCGCGAGACGAGGATCGCGACGCGCTTGCGGTCCGACGCGTAGGCGATCGACCACTCCATCGCGAACGGCTCGGCGACCTCGGTCGCGAACGCGCTCGCCAGCTCGTCGCGACCGGCGTCACCGTTCCCGGCGAGGTCGAACGCCATCCGCATGAAGAAGGTGCCGCCCGTCGGATCGGTCGAGTGCTGGTCGGCGTCGAGGATGTTCGCGCCGCGCTCGAACAGGAAGCGCGAGACGGCCGCGACGATGCCCGGGCGGTCCGGGCAGGAGATCAGCAGGCGCGCGACGTTCGCAGGCGTGCCCTGGGAGCTGGCCTGGTCGTGCATCGTCGCCCGATGGCGGCTAGCGCTCGTCCTCGAGCGCCGCCGCGTACCAAGCGCCGTCGCGGCGACCGAGCGTCAGCCGGCTCGCAGCGCCGGTCGGCGAGCCCGAGATCACGCGGAACACGGCGAGGTCCTGGTCGGTCCCGGGCTCGTCGGTGATCTGCACCAGCTCGAGCTGGTCGATCGTCGCACCAGGCCGGCGCTGCGCGAATTCCTCGCGGGCCGCGCCCTCCAACGTGTCGCGGTGCCAGCCGTGGTCCTCGGCGACGGCCGCCGCGAGCTGGCGGTCGATCGCCGTCAGGCTCTGCTCAAACGCCTCCGCCCCCTCGCGGCTGCGGCGCGAGGCGACCGCGCCGCCGAGGATCGCGAGCAGCAGCAGCAGGCCGAGGACGACCAGCACGACGATGAGGACGACTGACACGCGAGGGATCCTAGTCCGAACGGGCCTAAGCGGGCCTAAAGCAGCACGTTTCGCGCGGCGAGGTGCGTGCCGACCTTGCGCTTCACGCGCTGGAGCGCGTTGTCGACGGTCTTCGTGTCGCAGTCGAGCCGCTTGCCGACGTCCTCGTAGGAGTAGCCGTCGAGGTAGAGCGACAGCACGCGCGACTCGAGCTCGGAGAGGACGGTCGAGAGGCACGCGACGAGCGCCTGCAGCTCCTCCGAGGAGATCACCTGGTTGACCGGGTCGTTCACGCTCGGGCCGGGAATCACCTCGTCGAGCGTCGGCTCGCCCTCGGCGGCGGAGCTCGACGGCGAGGAGGAGAACGACAGGTACTGGTTCAGCGGCGTGTGCTTGTTGCGGGTCGCCGTCTTCACGGCCGTGATGATCTGGCGCGTGATGCACAGCTCCGCGAAGTTGCGGAAGCTCGACTCGCGGTCCGTGCGGTAGTCGCGGATCGCCTTGTAGAGGCCAACGAGGCCCTCCTGGATGAGGTCGTCGCTGTCGCCGCCGGCGAGGAAGTAGGAGGACGCCTTCAGGCGCACGAACCCGTAGTAGCGGCGCACGAGGCGGTCGTACGCATCGGGGTTGCCCTGCTTGGCGAGGGCGATCAAGAACCCATCGTCAAGCTGGAGCTGAGACTGAGAGTTCTGGGAGATTCGAGCCACGAGCATGTCCTTTCGAGGGTCGCGGAGACCGCGAGCCGTCGCTTCGTGACGCTTTACCTCCCCAGGCGCCGCACCGATACGTATATCTGGGTCGAAACCTGAGCCTCAGGCTCAAGTCCACCCTTATGAAGCGGGCAGCTTGCCAAGTTATGGACCCCGTGTCAAGCGCCGCCTGCAAGCGCGCTTGCAGCGGAAGGATCAGGCCTGAGCGCCGCGCTGGCGCGCGATCTCGTACAGCAGCGCGGAGGCCGCGGCCGACACGTTGAGCGAAGCGATGCGGCCGCGCAGCGGCAGCGCGATCAGCTCGTCGCACGATCTCGCCACGCGCGGGCGCAGGCCCCTCCCCTCCGAGCCCATCACGAGCACGACCTTGCCGCGGTAGTCGGGCTGCGCGTAGCCGACGCGCGCCCCGCCGTCGGCGCCGTAGCTCCAGGCTCCGGCTCTGCGCGCCTCCAACAGGAAGTCGGCGAGATTGCGCACGCGCGCGATCGCGAGATGCTCCACCGCCCCCGCCGATGCCTTGCAGACCGCCGGCGTGACCTCGGCGCTGCGGCGCTCGGGGATAACGACGCCCGTCGCGCCCGCGCACTCGGCCGTGCGGCAGACGGCGCCGAGGTTCTGCGGGTCCTGCAGCTCGTCGAGCGCGACGATCAGCGCGTCCTCGCGAGCGAGCAGCGCGCCCGCATCCGCGTAGCGGTACGGCGCGACCTCCGCGCAGATCCCCTGGTGCTCGGGCGAGCCGCAGCGGCGCTCGAGCTCCTCCGCGCTCGCGCCGCGCACGCGCGCGCCGCGCAGCCACGGCTCGCGCGCCGCGCCCTCGGTCGCCCACACCTGCTCGACGGCGCGCGGACCGCGCAGCGCCTCGTGCACGGCGTTGCGGCCGTAGAGGACCGTCGAGCCGTCCGGACGCGCGGGCGGCGAGTCGGCGGGACGGCGCGGCTCGCGCCTGCCCACGGCGGGACGCGACGCGTCCGCCGGAGCGGACTTCCGCGGGCCCCGGCGCTTCGGCGGCGGGGCCATCAGCTGCGCGGGACGAGCGTCGGGCCGCCCGCGGAGTCGCGGACCTCCCAGCCGAGCGCGGCCAGCTGGTCGCGCAGGCGGTCCGCCGCGGCGAAGTCGCGTGCCGCGCGCGCGGCCTCGCGCTGCTCGAGCAGCCCCTGCGCCTCCGCGTCCGGGCCGGCGGCGCCCGCGTCGAGCAGGCCGTCGAGCGCGAGAACAGCGAGCATCGTGCGCAGGTCCGCGTCGCCGACAAGCTCGCCGGCCTCGCCGCGGCGGTTCGCCTCCCGCACCCAGTCGAACACGGCCGCGAGCGCTCTCGGGGTGTTGAAGTCCTCGGCCAGCGCGTCGAAGAACGCGTCACGCAGCGGCGCCAGCTCGGCCGGGGACGACCCGGGGACGAGCCGCCGGCCCGCGTCGCGGATCCGCTCGACGCTGCGTGCCGCCTCCGCGAGCCGCTCGTCCGAGTAGGCGATCGGCTGGCGGTAGTGGCCGGCGCAGAAGTAGGCGATCAGCGCGTCGCGCCCGTGCGCGGCGAGCGCCTCGTGCAGCAGGAAGATGTTGCCGACCGACTTCGCCATCTTCTCGCCCTCGAGCCGCACCATCCCGTTGTGGACCCACAGGCGCGTCAGCGGCGCGCCGCGCGCGGCGGCCGTCTGCGCGGCCTCGTTCTCGTGATGCGGGAAGACGAGGTCCGAGCCGCCGCCGTGGATGTCGAAGCCGACGCCGAGCAGCGTCTCCGCCATCGCCGAGCACTCGATGTGCCAGCCCGGCCGGCCGCGGCCCCACGGCGCGTCCCAGGCGGTGTCCTCCCCCTCCTTCTGCGCCTTCCACAGCGCGAAGTCGAGCGGGTCGCGCTTGGATGACCCCGTCCCCGCCCGCCCGGCGGGATCCGGGTCCCCCTCCCCCTGGTCCATGTCGTCGACGTGACGGTGCGACAGCTCCCCGTACTCCGGATACGAGCGCACGTCGAAGTAGACGTCGCCCTCGACCGCATAGGCGTGGCCGCGGTCGATCAGCGCCTGGATCAGCTCGACGATCTCGTCGATCGTCTCGGTCGCGAGCGGCTCGTGGTCGGGGCGGCCGAGGCCGAGCCCGTCCGTGTCGGCGACGTAGGCAGCCGTCATCTCCTGCGCGAGCTGCGAGCTCGGCACCCCGGCGGCGCGCGCCGCGTCGTAGATCTTGTCGTTGACGTCGGTGACGTTGGCGACGAACGTGACCTCGTAGCCCTCGTGCTGCAGGAAGCGCTTCAGCAGCGAGAAGGCGACGTAGGGGCGCGCGTTGCCGACGTGGATACGGCCGTAGACGGTCGGCCCGCAGGCGTACATCGAGACGCGATCGGCGTCGCGCGGCTCAAGCGGCCGCAGCTCGCCGCTTCTCGTGTCGTGGAGGGTGATCCGGCGCACGTGGCGCACCCTACCTACTGCACGCCGGGCGCCTCGACCGTCGCGATCGCGAGTGCGGCGGCACCCTCGACACGGCCGAGGAAGCCCAGCCCCTCGCCGCGCGTGGCCTTCACGTTGACGCGGTCCGGCGCCAGTTCGAGCGCCCCCGCGAGCCGCTCGCGCATCGCCTGCTTGTGCTCCCCGAGCTTCGGCCGCTCCAGGATCACGGTCGCGTCCACGTTGACGACGTGGTACCCACGCTCGGCGAGCTGTGCATCGACGTGCCGCAACAGCTCCAGCGAGTCGGCCCCTCTCCAGCGCTCGTCCGTGTCGGGGAAGTGCTCGCCGATGTCGCCGAGGCCGGCGGCGCCGAGCAGCGCGTCGATGACGGCGTGCGACAGCACGTCGGCATCCGAGTGGCCTTCCAAGCCGAGCTCGCTCTCAACCGCGACCCCGCCGAGGATCAGCGGACGACCGGGCACCAGACGATGGACGTCCCAGCCGATGCCGGTCGCGATCAAGGGTGGTCCTCCCTGGGGTGCAGCGGGTGAGGCATCCTAGGAAGGGCCACTAACCGGCTCCAGCCGCCGCTTGCGGCCCTCGAACGCGCACAACTCGCGCACGCCCTGGTCGGCCAGCCACTGCAGCGTCGTCTCGTACTCGAAGCCGACGTGCTCAGGCCTGTGCGCGTCGCTCGACAGCGCGACCGGGCAGCCTGCCTCGAGGCACATCGCGAGGAACGGCTCGGACGGATAGCGCTCGCCGACCGGCTTGCGCAGCCCGGCCGTCGACACCTCGACCGCGATCCCCGACTCGGCGATCCCCTCGATCGCCAGCTCGTAGAAGCGGCGCAGGTCGCCGTCGGGCCGCGGCCGGTCCGCGCCCCACACCTTCACCAGGTCGGGGTGCGCGAGGATGTCGAACAGCCCGCTGCGCGCCGCCTCGCCGAGCCACTCGAAGTAGCGCCGCCAGATCTTCTCGGGGTCGACGGAGCGCGAGGACCAGACATCCCAGTCCGGGTGGTCGACCGCCTCGTCGCCGACGAAGTGGACCGAGCCGATCACGTAGTCCCACGGGCGTCCGTCGAGCAGGTTCGCCATTCGGTCCTCGCGGCCCGGCACGAAGTCGGCCTCGACGCCGAGCCGCAGGCCCTGCCCGTGGACGAAGTCGCAGTAGGCGTCGATGTCGTCGACCGCGTTCTCGCGCCAGAACGGGTGCTGCCATACATCGAGCGCCTGCGTGAAGCGGTAGACGTGCTCGGAAGCGCCCAGCTCGGCGATGCCGCGCTCGTCGGCGGCGGCACGGTAGCGCTCCACGTTCGCGGGCGTGAAGTAGTCGGCGGCGGGCGTGCCGGGGCCGTCAGGGCGGAGATGAACGTGATAGTCCGTGAGCACGGGTCGTCAGGCGCGGGTTCGTCGGGGTGGGGCGAGCGGCATGGGGACGTGGGAGTCGATCAGCATCTCAGCCGTTCTTCGAGGAGGATCTCGGCGAGCCGCAGGTCACGCGGGGTCGTGACCTTCACGTTCTCGGCCGGAGACTCTACGACGTGGACCCGCCCGCCCGCCTGCTCGACGAGCCCGGCATCGTCGGTGGCGGCGGCGAGCACCGTGTCGGGTCGCGCGAGCGCCGCCGCGAGCGCAGCGCGACGGAAGACCTGCGGTGTCTGCACAGCCCACAGCGTGCTGCGGTCGAGCGTCTCGGTCACGCGGAGATCCCCCGTCGCTGCGTCGGTGCGCTTGACCGTGTCCGTCACGCGCGCCGCCGCGACGACCGCGTCGCAGCCGTGCTCGTCCAGCGCGGCGAGCGCCCGCTCGAACAGCGCCGGCGTCGCGAGCGGCCGCGCCGCGTCGTGCACGATCACGGGCTCATCAGCCGGCCCGTCGCCCGCCGCCGCCAGCGCCGCCCGCACCGAGTGCGAGCGCTCCGCTCCGCCGCTCACGCCGATCGTCCCGGCCGGCGCCTGCGCGCCCTCCGGCAGCGCGACGACGATCCGCTCGACCGCGGAAACGGCCCGCAGCGCGTCGAGGCTCCAGTCGAGCATCGGACGGCCCGCCAGCACGACGAACGCCTTGGGCCCCTCGGCGCCAAGGCGTTCCCCGCGACCAGCGGCCACGAGCAGAGCGACCGCCATGGATTGGACTCCGTCCCGAACCGGCTACTTCGCGGCGACCGCCACCTGGCCGTCGGCGGAGGTGGCGAGCAGCTCGTCGAGATGCTCCTCGGCCTCCTCCTCGCCCATCTCCAGCGCGTACATCAGCTCGGAGGCGAGGATCTTCTTCGCCCGCGTGAACATCTGCTTCTCGCCAGTCGACAGGCCCTTCTCCGCCTCTCGGATGGCGAGGTTGCGCACGACCTCGGCGAGCTCGTAGATGTCGCCGGTCTTGATCTTGTCGCGGTTGTGCTTGAAGCGGCGGTTCCAGTTCTTCGGCATGTCGGAGCACTGGTCCTGGAGGACGGCGAGCACTCTCTGCACGGTCTCCTCGTCGATCACGCGACGCAGTCCCGCTATCGCGGCGTTCTCCGTGGGGACCATGACCGTCATGTCGTTGTGGAGAATCTTGATCGTCAGGTACTCGCGCCGCTCGCCGAGGACGTCCTTCTGCTCCTTCTTGAGGACCTTGCCGGCGCCGTGGTGGGGATAGACGACGTTGTCGCCGATCTCGAAGTCGATGTGCTCGACTTCGACGGTGATCTCCAGGTCCTCGATCTGCTCTTCGGTCAAGTCAGTGATGGTGGCCTCCTTCTCCAAGTGGGCCGCCCCGCAGCCCCCGATTTGGTGGGTTCAGGTCTGCAAGTAGCGGTCCACGAGGTTGATCTCCTGCTGCCGGCGAAGGCCCTCGCGGATGTCCTTCGCCCGAATCTCGCCGACGCCCTCGACCGTCTCCAGCTCGCCGTCTCCGGCGGCCAGCAGCTCCTCCAGCCCGCCGAACTCCTCGACGATCCGCTGCACCACGAGGCGCGGCAGGCGCGGAATGCGGCCGAGGATCCGGCATCCCCGCGGCGAGATGGGGAAGTCAAGCGTGTTGACCTTGCGGTCGTAGCCGAGCAGCTCGGCGAGCCGGCCGAAGTCGAGCAGGTCCTGGTGCGGCAGGCGCACGAGCTGGTCGAACGCGTCGGCGAAGCGCTCGTCGGTGTCCTCCGCCAGGTAGTCCCTCACAAGCGCCGCCTTATCGCTCGCAACACCGACCATCGTCTCGTCGAGCTGCATCTCGATCAGGCGTCCCTCGGTGCCAAGCTCGACGATGTAGCGCTCGATCTCCACGCCCATGCGCGTCACGAGCTCGGCGCGCTGGAGCACGGTGAGCACGTCGTGCAGTGTCGTGCCGCCCTCGAACTCGAGCGCGGTGAGCCTCGTCGAGACCTGGTCGAGGCGGCTGCGGTACTTGTCGAGCGTCGCGAGCGCCTGGTTGGCCTTCGCGAGCACGACGGGGATGTCCTCGAGGATGTACTTCGCGCCGTCGACGTAGAGCGAGACGACCTCGCGCCGCTGCGAGATCGCGATCACGAGCGCCTCCGTCTGCTTCGAGATGCGCTCCGCCGTGCGGTGGCGGGTGCCCGTCTCGAGCGTGAGGATCGTCGGGTCCGGCGTGAGCTGGACGTTCCCCCAGACGATCTTCGTGGCGTTCGCGTTGAGGACGAGCGCGCCGTCCATCTTTGCGAGCTGGTAGAGGAAGGCCGGCGAGTAGTCGATGTCGAGCTTCAGCCCGCCGGAGAAGAGGAAGGAGAGGTCGTCGGCGTCGCCGATGACGAGCAGGCCGCCCGTGCGCGCATGGACGATGTTGTCGATCCCCTCGCGCAGCGCCGTCCCAGGCGCGACCATCTCGAGCGCCTTGACGAGCCGGGGCTCTTGGCGAGACTCGAGCTCCTCTTTGAGCTCTTCCCCGGTGCGTGGCGCCATACCAAGCCGATTCTACCGGGTTTTTCTGTGATTTTCGGCAGCGCGCAGGGATTTCTCAGCGGATTGCGACGCGTTCGACGCAATCTGGCGAACGAGTCCGTTCACGCCGCGGCTGCGGCGTGCGCGTTCGCGGGGCGATCCCCGCGCGGCACGAACCGCAATGCGTCGCGCAGCGTGCCCGCCTCCGGCGTCACGATCGTCGTCAGCCCGAACTTGCGCGCCTCGGCGCTGCGCCGCTCGGCGTGCGCGACCGTGCGCAGCTCG
>DATHEP010000376.1:0-2722 GCA_035318525.1 Conexibacter sp. | reverse complement strand
CGGTGTCATGCGTGGAACCTGGGAGTCTGTCACGCCGTCACGCGACAACGTCAGCGCGCGCGACCGCGTCTGCGCCGTCTGCGCTCGGCGCTGCTGAGCTTGCGGCTTCTGCGCGCAGCGCGCGTCGTGCTGCCGCCGGCGCCCAACCCGGAGTCGCCGCCAGCCGCCTGAGTCCGCACGCGCCCGCCCGTCATCCTGCGCGCGTCGCGCGCTATCGCGAACCAGATGCCGCCGATGAGCGCGACTATGCCGAGGCCGACCAGCAGCAGCGTTGCGGGCCCGATTCTGCTCTCGGCCTCGCTCGGCGGTCCTTCCACCGGAGCCGGGGCGGGAGCTTCTTCCTGAGGGGGCGGCTGCAGCAGCGGCTGTTCCGGCGCCGGCTGCGGCGTCAGTCCCCCTCCGGTCGCTCCCAGCGCCCCCGCGGGCATCGCGGCGAGCGCCACGACGACCATCATCGCGACGATGCGAGCCATGCGCCGACGATAGCGCCGGCCGCAAGGTCGCGTGACAGTACGCGTCGCTACGACGCGGCGGCTTTCTCCTGCTGCGTCTCCGGTGGCGCGTCTCTGTACGGGTACGGGTTCTGCTCCTCGTCCCCGTGGTCCTCCTCGTGGTACACGCTCTCGGCGTTGACCGCCCAGATGTCGTGCCTCGCACCGTCGCAGAGGTTCTCGACCGCTCGCATCGCCGTCAGCATCGAGTGGTCGGAGTTGTTGTAGCGGTGCAGGCCGTTGCGGCCGACCTGGATGAAGTTCGGCGTCGTGTCGAGCCAGGTGCGGATCGTCGCGATGCGGTCGGCGTAGTGCTCGTCGTAGACCGGGTAGGCCTTGTGCACGCGCACGACGAAGCCCTGCTTGACTCTCGCCGGGTCGGCGAGGCCGGTCTGCCCCAGCTCGCGCGTGGCGAACTCGACGAGCTTGTCGTCTTCCATGTTCCACAGTCTGTCGCCGGCGAAGCAGAAGTACTCCATGCCGATCGACGTCTCGTGGTCGTTGGGCACCATCCACGGGCTCCACGAGCGGAAGTTCTGGATGCGACCGACCTCGACGTCCGGCTCGTGGATGTAGATCCACGTGTCGGGGAACAGATCGGGACCGTCGATCACGAGCGAGACGGTGAGGAAGTCGCGGTAGCGCATGTCGCGACCGGCGTCGCGCACGTCGACCGGCAGCTCCGGGTCGGCGAGCTTGGTCGTGACCGACAGCGGCAGCGACGAGATCACGGCACGACACTCGATCGTCTCGCCGCCGGCGACGACACGCACAGCTCTGCCGCCGTCGAACTCGACCTTGGTGACGGGCGCGTTCATGCGCACCTCACCGCCCTTGGCCTCGATGTCGGCCTGCATTCTCTCCCACATCTGGCCAGGGCCATATCTGGGGTAGTGGAACTCCTCGATCAGGGATCTGATCTTGTTGCCTCTGTTGCCCAGGAAGGCGGCCTTCGCGGCGGAGAAGAACGACAGGCCCTTGATCCGCTGCGCCGCCCAGTCGGCGCGCAGCTCAGAGCAGGAGACGCCCCACACCTTCTCGGTGTAGGTCTTGAAGAACTGGTTGAAGAGGTACTTGCCGAAGCGGTTGGAGACCCACTGCTCGAGCGTGTCCTCGCGCTGGTTCGGGCGCAGCCGCATCTTCGTCGCGGCCCACACGTACGAGGTGCCGGCCTTGACGAGGTTGACCGGCCCGAGCTTCTTGAGCACGTCCATGCCCTCGAGCGGGTACGCGAGGAACTTGCGGTGCCAGTAGATGCGCGAGAGGCGCGGCCGCAGCAGGAACTCGCCTCTCATGATCTCGTGCCAGAGGTCGTCGACCTCTCTCACCTTCGTGAAGAAGCGGTGGCCGCCGAGGTCGAAGCGGTAGCCGTCGCGCTCCTCGGTCCGCGCGATGCCGCCGACCATGTCGGTCGACTCGAGCACGATCACGGGCTCGCCGCGCTTGGCGAGCAGGTAGCCGGCGGTGAGGCCGGCGGGGCCGCCGCCGAGCACGACGAAGGGGCGGGCGTCCTTGGAGGCGTCGGAAGTCGCGTTCTCAGTCATGTGCGTGGGGGCGCAGCCTTCGGGTCGGGGGGCGTGGCCTTCGGCCTTCGGGTCAGGGGGCTTGGGTCGGTTCCTCGTGGACCTTCTCGTACAGCACGGCGCTGTTGCCGACCGTCGATGCGCCGCGGTAGAACTGCGGCGCGACCTGGACCTGTCGCAGCGTCGTGTCGCCTGCCAGGATCGCACCCCACTGGGCCGATCGGCGCCGTACGAGCTGCGTCCAGGGGGCTCTCCAGTTCTCGACGCCCTCGGTGAGCGGTCGCACGAACAGGACCTTTTGGCCGGGCCGCAGATTAGCAAGCAGCGGCGGCAGGACCTCCCGGGGCGCGGCCGCCTCGAGCTTGTCCAGCGCGTCGACCCAGTCCATGTGCCGCGGGTCGCCGACCGGACCGATCGTGTCGGCGTATCTGAGGCCGCCCGGCATGTAGTACCAGATCAGCGGCGACTGCTCGGGCTGGCCGGAGATCACGAGGTCGCCGCTTCTCAGCCGCGTGCCGACCTCCGCGCCGATGTCGCGCACGTCGCTCTTGTAGCCGTCGACGTACTCGGTCGGCTTGACCCAGAAGACGAACAGGCACGCAAGCGCGACGAGGCCGAGCTTGCCCGCCCGTGAGACGCCGAGCGCGGCGAGCAGCAGCATCGGCCCGACGGCGGCGGCGAAGTAGCGCGATGCCCACGCCGGCGAGA
>DATHEP010000375.1:0-2698 GCA_035318525.1 Conexibacter sp. | reverse complement strand
CGTGCGAGGCGCGCACGATCATCCCGACCTCGCGAAGCACGCCGCCCACGCGGTCGAGCATCCGCTGGCCCTCGATCGTGTGCGTCTTCATGAGGCGCCACTCGTCGTCCGTCAGCGGCCCTGGCTTGTTGATGATCGTGTCCGGGATGACGATCTTGCCGATGTCGTGCAGCAGCGCCGCCAGCTCGACGTTGTGGCACTGGTGCCCGTCGAGCCCGAGCTCGCCCGCCACCTCGAGCGACAGCGCGACGACGCCGCGCGTGTGGTCGCCGCCGGTGTACTCGTCCGCCTCCTCCAGCAGGTCGCCGAGCAGCATCGCGATGCCGCGGTAGGCGCCGCCCAGCTCCAGCGCCTGGTCGAGCCGCTCGTTGCGCTCGCGCGCGAACAGCGTCAGCAGCGCCGCGAGCGGCAGCACGAGCAGGAACGCGTAGGGATGGCCGACGCTGGCGAACGCCGCCAACAGGCCGAGCGGCGCCAGCAGCGCGTCGACGACCCACACCCATGTGAGCGCGCGCAGCTGCTCGCGGCTGGGGATGTCGAGCACGATCCGCGCGCGCACCGCGTAGACGGCGAGGTCGATCGCGAACTGCGCCGCGAGCGCGAGCACGTACCACGGCCAGTCGGCCCACGCCGGCGTCGTCGCGCCGGCAAGCAGCAGCACGACGGCGGGGCCGATCGCGTGCCACGCGTCGCCTGGGAGCATCAGCGCGCGGCCGGGATGCAGCGCGCCGCGCGCGTAGTCGGGCAGGTTCCCGATCACCATGCCGAGCAGCACGAGCAGCGGCACGAGCTGCGTCGGCAGGATGAACAGCATCGGCACGAACGCGAGCTGCGTCGGAACCGTGTGGCCGACGCCGGCGTGGAAGCGCACGCGCGACAGCACGCCGTAGGCGAGCACGAGCACGATCGCCGGGCCGACGTCGAGCGCCGTCCCGGAGTCGCCGATCAGCGCGAGCGCGACCGCCGCGACCAGGAACGGCAGCCCGACCGCCAGCTCGGCGCGGTACTCGTGCCAGCTCGGCGCCTCGGCCCGTGCCGGACGCGGCGCAGGCACCGCCCGCAGCTCAGCGGCCGCGGCCGCGGCGCGCTCCTCCGACGCGTCGATGTCCCCGATCAACGCGGCCACGCCAACGGAGGCAGCTCGCCCGGCATGATGTCACCGGCGCGGAACGGCGGATAGGGGTTCTCGACCGGCGGATGCAGCGCGCACGAGCGCGAATTGAAGTCCGGCAGGCAGGGGTTGAACGGCTGCAGCCAGAGTCTTCTGCCGTCGCGGTCGAGGTCGTCGGCGTTCGCCCAGCCGTCCTCGTCGACATCGTCGGGCCCGTCGGGCAGGCCGTCGCCGTCGGTGTCGGGATCGAGCCACAGCGTCTGCAGGTAGTTCAGCGTGTAGGGCGGCTCGTCATTCCAGACGGCGATCCACCAGCCGGGCGTCATGCGCCCGTGCGCCTCGTCCCAGTTCGTGAGGCCGTCGCCGTCGACGTCCTTCTCGTCGTCGGTGAGGAAGCCGTCCTCGTTCATGTCGGCCCATCTCGTCTGCGCCGTCACCTGGACGGGGCCGCCGCTCGTCTGCGTGCCGTCGCTGTAGAGCAGCGGGAAGCTCGAGCCGCCGTACAGCACCCAGGCGGCGTGCTCGTCCGACATCAGCAGGCCGTCGCTGTCGTAGTCGGTGTGCGCGTCGCTCGGGTCGAGCGGGTTCGGGTAAGGGCGCTTGCCCGGGTAGGGCAGCGCGCGCGAGTTGTAGTCGAGCGCCGACTCGTACTCGTAGCCGTCGGGAATCGCGTCGCCGTCGGTGTCGGCAGCGCACGGGCTCGTCTTGATCGCCAGCTCCAGCGCGTTCCCGAGCGCGTCGCCGTCGGCGTCGGCCTGCGGCGCGAGTCTCGCGCTCTCCAGCGTGCACGTCGGGGCAGGCGGGCCGGTGTCTCTCGCTCTGCCTCCCGCGCTTCTGGCAGGTCTCACGACGGGCGACAGCTTGCGCGGCGTGAAGCGGGCGCCGAAGCGGCGCGAGAGCACGCGCAGGCGGAAGCGCGTCGCCCCCTTCTCGCCGTTGTTGCGGCCGATCAGGAAGTCGCCGAGCTTGCTCGTCAGCCGCACGGTCATGCGTCTTCTCGTCGCCTTGCCGGCCTTCAGGAAGATCGCGGGAGCGCCCTCGCGGAAGAAGACGACCGTGTTGCGGCCTCTGCCGGGCAGGAAGTTGCGGCCGGTGATCGTGAGCGTGCCGCCGATCGTCGCGTTCAACGGTCTCACGCGTCTGATGACGGGCAGCGGCGTCGAGACTGAGGGGGGTGCGTCGGTCGCCGCCGCATGAAGCGCGGGCAGGCCGGCGCCGGCGCCCGTTGCGGGCACCAGCAGACAGCCGGTCGCGAGGACCGCGGTGACGAGCTGGCGTCGGGACATGCGCTCCCGGCTTGAATCGGACGATTCGACAAATCCCTTGAGCGGTGCGTCAGCGCAGGCGGTCGCCGACCGCCAGTCCCGCGTTTCCCCCGGTGCGGTCGCCGGCGGCGCGGACGAGCAGGCGCAGCTCGCGCGCGAAGCTCTGGGCCGCGGCCAGGTAGACGGCGTCGCGCACGCGCACGCGCAGCGACGCGGCCACACGCGCGCCGGCTGCGCCGGAGGTCAGCCCGTCCGCGCTGTCGGCGGGTGCGACGCGCGCCTCCAGCACCTCGACGTCCTCGAGCGCGAGCACGGTCCCGCC
>DATHEP010000374.1:0-5516 GCA_035318525.1 Conexibacter sp. | reverse complement strand
GGGCTCTTCCCGTAGCAGGCCTGTAAGCCGGATCCTGTCGAGAGCAGTCATCCATCTATGCGACCTACCTGGACCTTGGCGGGCAGCCTGCAAGCGGTCCGGCTCGGTCTTGCACCAGGTGGGGTTTGCCTGGCCGCCGCGTCACCGCGGCGCCGGTGCGCTCTTACCGCACCATTTCACCCTTGCCGGCCCGCCTCGGAAGGCGGACGTAGGCGGTGTCATTTCTGTGGCACTTTCCCGCGGGTTTCCCCGGGTCGGCGTTACCGACCACCCTGCCCTGTGATGTCCCGACTTTCCTCGAAGGCGAACCTCCGCGACTGCTTGGCCTGCAGCGCCTAGCCTAGTACACGCGGCCGAAAGTTCCGCGTGGAATGGCGGGATGGATCGTCGTGGCTGACGCGTTCGGCGGACGCAGCGCGTGCCGGTGGCACGTGCAAGTCCGACGGGCGCGTCAGCCACGACGAGGCGCCCGTCAAACACGTGGAACTTCTGGCCGCGTGTACAGCCCGCGGCGTCCGTCGTGCAAGGGCTGCACCCATCCTGCCACGAGCTCGGCGCCCAGCCGCGGCCGCTCAGGCGACCGTCGTGGCGCAGTCGCCGCAGCGGCCGCCCGTGTCCTCATGCTCGCCGTGAGGGCGCAGCGCGCCTCCGCACAGCGGACACGGGACGACGACCTGGGCGGCAAGGCCCTCCCACGCGCCGACGATCGCGTCGTCGAGCGTCAGCCCGCCGCCCAGGCCTTCGTCACGCTCGGGCGCCCCGGCGTGCGCGGGGCTCGGCCCGACGAGCGAAGCCGGCCGGTCGATGCGCTCGGCCATCAGCAGGGACATCACATGCTCCGCATCAGCCCGATCACTCTGCCGAGGATCCGCACCTCTCTGGTGCGAATCGGCTCCATCGCGTCGTTCTCCGGCTGGAGCCGTATGTGGTCCGGCTCTCTGTAGAACGTCTTCACGGTCGCCTCCTCCCCTACGAGCGCGACGACGACCTCACCGTCGCGCGCTGTGTCCTGAGGCGAGACGACGACGAGGTCGCCTTCGAGGATGCCCGCGTCCTTCATCGACTCGCCGCGCACGCGCAGCAGGTACTCGCCCTTGTCGCCGCCGGCGACGTCGGGCGTCTGCACATAGTCCTCGATGTTCTCCTCGGCGAGCACCGGCTGCCCCGCGGCGACCTGGCCGACGAGCGGCAGACCCACCGGCCTCACGATGTCGCGCACGCCGGCGACGGCGCGGTCGAGCAGCTCGATCGCGCGCGGCTTCGTCGGGTCGCGTCGCAGCAGCCCGACCTTCTCGAGGTTCGCGAGGTGCGCGTGCACGGTCGAGGACGAAGCGAGCCCGACCGCCTTGCCGATGTCCCGCACGGTCGGCGGGTAGCCATGGCGAGCCGAGTACCGCTTGATGAACTCGAAGATCTCCTGCTGGCGCTTCGTGAGGTCGACCATCGGGCGTCTCGCTCCTAGGGCGGGGGTCCAAAGACGAACGTGTGTTCGACCATCATACAACTGCCCCGGACGGACCGCCAGCGACCCGCGGGGCTATACTGCCCGCTCCGCGCGCTCGTGGCGGAATTGGTAGACGCGCAAGGTTGAGGGCCTTGTGGGGGATTTCCCCCGTGGTGGTTCGAGTCCACTCGAGCGCATGAGGGAAGCCCTCCGTATGCGGGGGCTTTTCTGTGTTCCGGTCGCGTCGGGGCCTTGGTGAAGACAAAGCTTCTCCGAGGCGTGCGGACTCTCAGAGATGCGCGAGCGCGAGGGCGCGACCCAGGCCGGCGTCGACTTGGGCCATGAGCCAGGCGGGAAGGGCGCCGATGTGCTCCTCCAGCGCGCGACGGTCGACCGTCGCGATCTGTGTGACGTTGACCACCGAGTCGGCAGGTAGGTCGGTGGCATCGGCCGGCACCGCGACGTTGCCGGGGAGCGCAGCGAGCTGGGCGTTGGTTGTGATGACCGCGACGGTCACCGTGCGAAGCTCGGAGCGGTTGTAGTGGTCAGCGCTGACGATCAACGCCGGCCGCCGCAGGGCAGGAGCAGAGCCTCGGGGAAGACCGAAGTCGACCCACCACACCTCCCCGCGACGCATCAGGCCTGGTCGTCGGCGAGCAGCGCCGCAGCAGCCGCGTCGGTGAAGGCGTGGTCTGGCGGGAGACCGGCGATCGCGCGGTTGATCGCCTCGGTCGTGCCGTCGTCCTCCAGCGCGTCGAGCCACCGCTCCGCTGCCCGCGCGAAGAACTCGCTGCGCGACACGCCCAGTCGCTGGGCCGCATGATCGACGCGGTGAAACGTGTCGTCCGGAAGCGAGATCGCCGTCTTCATCCCGACTAGTATAACCCGGTCATACCGTGCGCAAGCTCCTAGTAGGGCTTGGCGAAACCCGCGTGAGCGGCTGGCGGATGTGCGACCAAGCGGGGCAAGGACGCAGGGAGGAAGCAATAGCAGCGCTATTGCTCCGACCGAGGACGCAGCATCCGCGCAGCGTCGCACGCCGCCAGCCGCCGCGGGGGTTTCGCCAAGCCCTACTAGAGCATCCCGTTGATGCCGCCGCTCACCCCACCCCCACGTACCACAGCCCGAACATCACGCCGAACAGGCCGAGGCCCGGGATGAGGACCGTGCGGTAGACGGGCTCGAGCGCGCGGCGGGTCAGGACCCATGCGAAGGCGCTCGTGCAGAGCGCCATCGAGACCATCGACATCGGCGCGAAGACCGCGAGCGCGAGCGCCGCCTCGAGCTGGCTCGGCAGCGCGGCGATCAGCAACACGACGACGGCGCCCGTGCCGGCGAGCCCGTGGAGCATCCCGATCGAGAGCGCCTGGGCCGGCGTGCGGACCGACGTGTGGCCGTGTCCGCTCCCCTCTCCCCGGCGCAGGTGTCGGCGGCGACCGTGGCCGGCTTCGTGGGCGTGCGCGCTCGCGCGGTAGTCGCCGCGCAGCCACTTCACGATCACGCGCACGGCGAGCGCGAGGATCACGACGCCGACCGCCTTCTCCGCCCCGCTCTCGAGCCAGGCGGGCAGCTCCCCCTTCAGGAAGATCAGCGGCAACCCGAGCACGAGCAGCATCGCGGCGTGGCCGGCGCCCCACCAGGCGCCGAGACGTGCCGCCCGCCGCGTGTCGCCGTCCTCCGCCGCGACGAGCGACGTGACCGCGACGAGGTGGTCCGGGTCCGAGGCGTGGCGCAGCCCGAGCGCGAACGCGATGCCGAGCGCCACCAGCAGCGGCGCGCCCGCGAACAGGTCGGTGAGCTGGGCGTCGACGTCCTCGACGATCTTGAACAGGAAGTCGAAGCTCATGCGGTCATCTCCCTCATCGTTGCGGGTCGGGTCACGTGACGCCCGGGATGGCCTTGGCGGTCAGCATGCAGCCGACCGCCACGATCAAGACGGCGGAGGCCGCGGGCAGCGCGGTCGCCAGCCGCCCGCCGGCCAGGCCGGCAGGGATCAGCCGTCGCGCGGAGACGACGGCCAGTCCGAGGACGGTCAGCGTCGCGGCCAGCCCGAGGCTGAACGCGAGGATCAGCAGCAGCCCGAGCGCCACCTGGTGCTGCGAGATCGCGGCCAGCAGCACGACGAGCGCGGACGGGCAGGGAATCAGCCCGGCGGCGACCCCCATCGCGACGATGCCGCGCACGCCGGGCTCCCCGGGATGGTGGTGATGGCCGTGACCGCTGTGGTCGTGGCCGTGGTGCTCGTGCCCATGACCATGGTGGTGATCGTGCCCGTGGCCGTGCTCATGCGCATGGCGAGCACCCCGCAGCCGCGCGCGCAGCACCCCGGCACCGACGCTCACGACCATCACGCCCGAGGCGAGCGTGAGCCACGGATAGAGGTCTTCCGGCAGCACGTACTGCGACAGCGCGAGCGTCACGAGGCCGAGCGCGAAGACGCCGAACGTGTGCGTGACCGTCACGGTCGCCCCGAGCGCGATGGCATGCCGCGCGGTGCCGCGCGTGCCGACCAGATAGGCCGCGACCATCGCCTTGCCGTGGCCCGGCGAGAGCGCGTGCAGCGCGCCCCAGCCGAGCGCCGCCAGCAAGAGCAGCAGCAGCACGCGCTCGCCCGAGGCCGCGTCGGCGAACAGGCCGGCAAAGCCCTCGGTTCCCTCGGCGCGACTCGTGGCGAACGCCTCGCCCGCGCCCTCTGGCGCGGTCAGCGTGCCCGCACCGGGACGCACCACGAAGCTCGCGTCGCGCCGGTCGAGCGGGCTGGACTGCAGGTCGTCGGGGTAGCGCCGCAGGCCACCGGTCGGGTCGCCCGACGGGGTCGCGGTGCGCACGGCGGTGCCCTCGCCGGGCGCGGAGACGACCGCCTTCCAGCCCACGCGGCCGGGAAACGTCCCGTCGGACAGCTCCACGCGCCGTGGATCGCGCACCTCGGCGCGCAGCGCGAGGTCGAGCCGCGTCGTGCGCAGTCCACCCGCGCCGGCCGGGAACGACAGCCGCGGCACGCCGACGAGCTCGAGCGCGACGCGGCGCCCGTCGACCGTCAGCTCGAGTCGCCGCTCCACCTCCTCGCGCTTGCGGCGCAGGATCTCTGCGGCGGAGAGATCGCGCTCCTGCACGGTCGGGATCTCCGCCTGGTCGAGCACATAGCGGACGTCGACGCGGTCGTCGGAGATCCGCACCGTCGAGAGATGGTTGACCGAGAAGTTGCCGAGCGGGTGCGCCGGCGCGCTCTCCGTCGGCAGCACCAGTGCCAGCGCCACGAGCACGACAGCCAGCAGACCAGCCGTGCAAGGCCTCATCGCAGCGCCTCCGCGAGCCGTCGTGCCGCCAGCGGCGACAGCGCCGCTCGCCCGACGGCGGCGATCCGCAGGTCGCGCGCCGCCTCGTCCGTTTGACCGGCTGCCTGCGCGGCGATCCCCGCGTGGTAGCGGAACAGCGGGTCGAGCGACCCGAGCCGCAGCGCTCGCCGTGCCCAGCGCAGCCCGTCGCGCGGGCGGCCGGCACGCGTGAGCGCCCAGCCGAGCGCGTCCGCCGAGCGCACGCTCGGCGCCTGGCGCCAGACGCGGCGCCCGAGCGCGACCGCCCGCGCCGGCGCGCCGTGGTCGGCCTCGAACAGCACTCGCTCCGCGTCGGGAATCGCACCCGCGGCGCGCAGCAGCCGCTGCTGGGCGCGCACGACGCCGAGGGTCGCAGCGCTCGCCGCGCGGCGCCCGGCCGCCAGCTCCACGTCCGCGAGCAGCGTGAGGCTCGTCGTCAGCGGCAGGCGCTCCGTCGCACGGCGCAGGCGGGCGGCGGCCTCCCCCAGGCCGCCGCCCGCCACCCGTACCCGCGCGAGCCCGGCCGAGCCCTGCGGGTGCCCCGGAACCGCGGTCAGCGCGGCGCGGTAGGCGGCCCGCGCCGCGCCAGGCCGTCCGCGGCCGAGCTCGAGGTCGCCGAGCAGCGTCTGCACGTAGGCCACGCTCTCGGCCGTTCCGCCGGCGGAGGCGGCGAAACGCATCGCCTCGATCGCCCCGGCGCGGTCGCCGGACAGCTCGCGGAAGTAGGAGGCACGCGCGTAGGCGGGCAGTCCGGGCTT
>DATHEP010000373.1:0-9432 GCA_035318525.1 Conexibacter sp. | reverse complement strand
GCTCGGCGGACGGACTCTCGGGCGGGCAGCAGCAACGCCTCTGCATCGCGCGCGCCATCGCCGTCGAGCCGGAAGTGATTCTGATGGACGAGCCCTGCTCGGCGCTCGACCCGATCTCGACGCACAAGATCGAGGACCTGATGCTGGAGCTGAAGCAGGACTACTCGATCGTCATCGTGACCCACAACATGCAGCAGGCGGCGCGCATCTCGGACCGCACCGCGTTCTTCACCGTCGACGTCGACGAGGGCGAGCGACACCGCACGGGCCGCGTCGTCGAGTACGACTCGACGGACAAGATCTTCCAGAACCCGGCCGATCCGCGCACCGAGGCGTACGTCACGGGTAAGGTCGGCTGATGGCGGGGACAGGAGACAGCGAACAGCTGCGCGGCCGCTTCCGCGAGGAACTGGCTGACCTGGAGGCGCTCGCGCTGGGCGGGCTCGACCTCGCCTGCGCCCAGCTGCGGCGCGTGCTCCAGGCGCTCGAGCATCAGGACGTCTCGCTCGCGAGCGACGTCGTCGCGGGCGACGACGCGCTCGACGACCTCTACCGCGAGCTGCACGAACGGATCATCGCGCTGCTCGCGCTGCAGGCGCCGGTCGCCGGCGACCTGCGGCTCGCCGCCTCACTGCTGCACGTGATCCGCTCGGTCGAGCGGATGGGCGACCAGTGCGTGAACATCGCGAAGCTGATCCCGCTCGACGGCCACCACCCGCCGACGCACCCGGTGCTGCTGGAGGAGCTGGGCGTGATGGGCAAGCTCGTGTGCGGCGAGATCGAGCAGTCGAAGCGGGCGTTCGCGTCGCGCGACCTCGACCTCGCGCGTGATCTGATCCATCAGGACCGCGACGTCAACGAGCTCAACCGGCGCGTCTTCCAGTTCGCGTGGGAGAGCGGCGACGACCCTGACGGGCGCGAGTGGGCGATGCACATGATCCTCGCCGCCCGCGCAGTCGAGCGCATGGGCGACCTCGCGGTCGACGTCGGCGAGCAGCTCGGCTTCGTGATGACGGGCCAGTTCGAGGAGTTCCGCGACGCCTCGCATCCGTCGCCGAGCGACGCGGCGCCGTCGGTCTGAGCCGCCTTACCCGACCCCCAGCGTTCCCGCGGGCGGGTCCTGTCGCGGGTCGAGGCGATTCCGCGAGCGGAGTCGCGGAATCGTCCTCACCCGCGCCACCCGCCCGATCGGCGTCTTCTCGTTGTGCGGGCGCGGTCGCTCGCGTTTCCTACTGCTGACGCGACCGTCGCTGGGCCCGGCCTGTGGCAGCCGACGGACTGCCGTGCCGGCTTCATGCGCGTCGGCACAGCCGAGCTGTTGGGCCGGGCACAGGGCCGCCTGGTGGCGTGAACACGCGACCCGGCCGAGCTGCTTCGTCTGGACGTGTAGGCCTGCTCAGCCGACGGGCTGAGGGTCGGCCGTCGACCTGTCCGCGTCCATCAAGCGCAGGTAGGGCGCGACGAGCTCGCCGTAGTCGGCCTTGCGCGCCGCCGGCAGGTCCTTCCAGCCGGTGACCGAGCCGCGGCACCCTGCGGCGCCGCACAGGCACACGGTTGGGAAGTGGTCGATCGTGAAGTTGCGCATCGCGTAGTCGAACGTCACCTCCTGGCCGGCGTCGATTCGGCGACGGGCCACGAAGTCGAAGGCCTGGCCATCGTTGAGGCGGACGCCGCAGTTGGGGTCGCACGAGTGGTTGACCTTCGGCCCCAGGCCGCCGTGGCGCGCCCAGCGGTCCGGACCGACCTGCGTAGCGTGCGAGTCGTTGCCTGTCAGCGCCCCGATCAGGAAGCCGACCATGACGGTGTCGCCGGCCGCAAACGGCTGCGTGGCCAGGACCGCCTCGCCCTTGCCGTCGGGCGTGCTGCGGAGCACGACGCCCTGCTCCTCGGGGACCTGTGCGGCGCTCGCGTCGAGCTCCATGAGCGCCATGTCGCCTCGCGACAGCGTCGCGGAGAGCGGTTCGGACGTACGTACGTGGGGCAAGGGAACCCCTTTCGATTGACGCCCTCGGAACGACGAGCATAGCGTCGGACCGTCCCAGCCCCATCACCGCCGATCCTAGACTTGTACGTCATTGCATCAATGTCGTACAATTCTCCCATGGCGGCGATGAACATCAGCACGGCCCGCGAGCGCCTGCCCGAGGCCGTCGAGCTCGCTCGATCGGAGGCGGTGTTCCTTGAGCGATACGGCAGACGAGCTGCGGTGCTGCTCAGTCCTGAGCGCTATGAGGAGCTGATGGAGGCGCTTGAGGAAGCCGAGGACGTCGCGGCCTTCGACGCCGCCATGAGCGAGGAGGGCCCCAGCATCCCCTGGGATCAGGTCAAGGCCGACCTCGGCTGGACGTGACCTACCGGATCGAGCTGCGCCCGGCAGCCGTCCGCGCCCTGAAGAAGCTGGATCCGCCGGTCCGCCGTCGCCTCCAGGGAGCCATCGCATTGTTGGCCGAGGACCCCCGCCCGCCGGCCGCACGCGCCCTGCGAGGACGACCGGGCCTCCGCGTGCGGGTCGGCGACTACCGCCTCGTCTACACCGTCGTCGACGACGTCCTGTTGGTCGTGGTCGTCACCGTCGGGCACCGACGCGACGTCTACGACCGCTGAGGGACCGCTACGGCCCGCCGGCTCTCGGCTCGCGCACGACGATCGTGCGACCGTCCTCCAGCACGTAGGCCGTCCCGAGCACTCTCCCCCGTCCGACGACTCTCTGATCGGCTCTCAGCTCGACTCGTCTGACCTGCGCGCTTCTGTCGATCACGACCGAGCCGGCGGGGGCGGTCTGGGCCGCGCCAGGGGATCTGTCTCTGCCGAGCACGTCGGCTTCGAGGTTGAGCGACGACAACGCCGCCAGCAGGAACGCGACCGACAGCACGATGCCGAGGTCGAACAGGTTCACGAGGCCGTCGAGCGGGTCGCCGGCCTTGTCCTCGCGGGAGCGGGCGCGGGCGGTGAGCGTGGGGCGAGCCGGGGGCGTCATGGCGAGATCGCCTCGACGCGGTCGACGCCGGGGGCGAGCGAGCGCTCGACCTCGCGCACGTGCTCCGGCTCGGCGGCGAGCGAGACCATCACGTACTCGACGTCCGAGTAGTCCTGGTCGTAGATGCGGTTGCGCACGAGCGAGACGGCGTAGGCGATCGCGCCGATCAGCAGGCCCGCCACCGTCACGCTGAAGGCTACGCGCAGGTCGTCGGTGAGCCGCTGCACGTCGCCGTCGGCGAGGCCCGCGAGCGCCGGCGAGAGCGGGATCAGCGTCCCCATCAGGCCGAGCGCCGGCCCCATCCGCACGAGGATGCGCGTGCGCTCCAGCCGCCGCAGCGAGCGGTAGTCGTACTCGGCGAGGCGCTTGGCGATCCGATTCGTCGCGTCCGGCCTGTCGCGCTGCTCGACGATCGCGGCCAGCGCCTCGTCCATCGCCGGGTTGAAGCCGACGGAGCCCACCGCGCGCAGTGCGCCCGCGCCGTCGCCGCTTGCGAGCGCGTCGCGCGCCACGTCGACCGCGCGCTCGAGCCGCGCGACGCTGCGCCCGCGGCGGCGCCGCAGCTCGGCCAGCAGCGTGCCGACCTCGGCGATCGCGACGACGAGGCAGAGCAGCGCGAGGATCAGCACCGGGTACAGCAGCGCGTCGGAGATTTCGAAGAGGATTTGCTCGATCGTCATGGCTGCCAGAAGGGAAGGGTGTGGCGGGACTCCAGCGTCCAGCCGAGCGCGACGATCGCCCCGAGCCCGATCGCGATCCACACGCCGATTGGGATGTCGAGCGGATCAGCCGGCGCATCGTCGCGCGCAGACGCGGCGGCCTGCGGGTCGTCGCCGCCGGCCGGCGCGGGCGCGCCGCTCGCGGACGCCAGCAGGGTACCGCTGACGAGCTCGCCTTGGGGCTCGGCGGGCTGGGTCCGTCTCGCGGGCGGGGACGATGCGGGCTCCGGTGGAGGCGGCGGCGCAACCGACGCCGGGGCGGCCGGCGGCGCCGGGGCAGGCGTGAAGGCCGGGGATGCGGGCGTGCCGGCACCCGGCGCGCCGGCACCCGAGCCGCCGCCGCTGGCGCCCGCGCCGGTGCCGCTGCCGGACCCGCCGCCGGCGCCGTTCCCTCTTCTGCTGCCGTCGCGAGACTCGCCGGAGCGTCTTGCGCCGTCCGGCTCGCGCTCTCTCCGCGGCTGGACGATCCGCACGAGAACGACGCCCGGCACGCCGACTGCCTCCGCGCCTCGCACCACGTTGAGCAGCACGTTGTAGCGACCCGGGCGCGGGAACCGGTGGGTGACGCTCGCGCCGTACACATAGCGGCCGCCGTCGAAGTACCACTGGTACGACATCCCGGGACCGAGCTCGCCGGCGACCAGCGTCGCGCTGAAGTCGATCGGCTCGTTCGGTCGCGCCCGCAGCGCGGAGGCGGCGATGCGCGCGGCCAGCGGATCGCCGGTGCGCAGCTCGATCCGCAGCGAGCCGCCCGCCTGCACCACGTGGTCGGCTGCGTTGGGGTCGTCGTCCGCGGTGCTGGGACGCAGGAAGTGGACGCCCTGCTCGTCGCTCCAGACGACCGGCGGTCCGTCGTCGCCCGTCGCGAGCTGGTCGCGCACCACGAACGCCGCGGAGCCGTCCGGCCGCGTGGCCTCGACGTACGTGAAGGTCTCGCCGTCGAGACCCGCCGCGCGCAGCAGCGCCTCGAGCGAGATGCCGGTGGCGACGGGCAACGGGCTCGTCGCGCCGTCGGCCGCGCGCAGCGTGTAGACGGCGTCGTGCACGTCCTGCTGCGCGGCGAGGTCGGCGAGCACGAGCGTTCTCTCCGCTCCGCCGTTCGGCGGGACGATCGTCACGCTCGCACCGGCGGCCCCGGCCTCGCCGTCGGCGCCGCGCGCGAGCTGCGCGCAAGCGGCCGCGAGCGCGGTGACGGCGAGCGCGAGCAGCAGCGAGCGCACGAGGGTGAGGCTACGCGGAGCGGGCATTAGGGCGCCCTAAGGGTACTGACCGGCGTGCGCCGTGTGCGACGCGCGCCGCCCGGGCCGGGGCGGCGCGCCGTCGCGTCTACTGCTTGACGAGCCTCCCGGTGACTCTGTCGCTCCCAGCGCAGGGGGGCGACTCGTCGATCTGGACGAGATACGCGGTGTCGAGCGTGTAGGCCAGGCTCGACGGTCTGACGACGATCTGCCAGTCGATTCTGATCCCCAGCCCCGAGGTGATCACGCCGTTCGCTCTCGCTGTGTCGCCGATGGCGGTCAAGATCCCGTCGCTGCCGACGGTGACCCCGCCGAGCGGGCACTCGCTCGGCACCGGGAGGTCGACCCGGGCCTGGGTGCCGGTCACCCGGACTGTCACGTTCTTGGCCTCGTCCTCGTAGAAGCCGGAGGCGAGTCCGCCGCCGCCCGTCGCTCTTCTTCTCGCGGCGAATCTTCTCGCTCTGCATCTCGCAGCTCTTCTGCCTCTTCTGGCTCTTCTGCCAGTCGGACATCTGGCGGCTCTTCTTCTGCCTCTTCTTGCGGCGGCCTGCGCCTCGACGCCCGGGCCCGCGGCGACCGACGCCGTGGCGCCGACCGTCAACGTGAGCATGAGCGCGGCGACCAGCACCAGCAGGATGCTTCGTCTCATCGGCTCTCCTCGTTCTCGCCTCGTGTCGCCTACGGGACCGGCGACGTTCGCCACCCTATGGGACGGGTTGTCGCGGCCGCAACGAGCTACGGCATCTGCCGAGCCGTCGGTTCCGTCGACTCCTCGCGCGCGAGCGCGAGCGCTTCGAGCAACGCGCGCGCCTTCAGGCGCACCTCGCGCAGCTCCTCGCGCGGATCGGACAGCGCGACGATCGCGCCGCCGGCGCCGAAGCTCGTGCCCTCGTCCGTCACGACGAGCGTGCGGATCACGATGCTGAGGTCGGCGGCACCGCCGATCGAGAACCAGCCGATCGCGCCCGAGTAGACGCCGCGCGGCCCGGCCTCGAGCTCGTCGACGATCTCCATCGTGCGCTTCTTCGGCGCACCCGTCATCGAGCCGCCCGGGAAGGCCGCGCGCATGACGTCGAAGGCGGAGCCGCCGGGTCCGAGCCGGCCGCGAATCGTCGAGACGAGCTGGTGGACGGTCGTGAACGACTCGACGCCGAAGAGGACCGGCACGTGCACGCTGCCGACCTCGCAGACGGCGCCGAGGTCGTTGCGCAGCAGGTCGACGATCATCAGGTTCTCGGCGCGGTCCTTCACGCTTGAGCGCAGCTGCTCGCCGATCGCGAGGTCCTCCTCGACGGTACGCCCGCGCGGGGCCGTCCCCTTGATCGGCTTCGCCTCGACCGCGCCCTCCTCGTCGACGCGCAGGAAGCGCTCGGGCGACGCGCTCAGCACGCTGACGTCCGGGAAGCGCAGGAACGCGGCATAGGGCGCCGGGTTCGTCCGTCGCAGGTGGCGGTACGCACGCCACGGATCGGCGACGTGCTCAGTCGTGACGGCGTTCGTGAGGCACACCTCGTACGTCTCGCCCTCCGTGATCGCCGCCTGGCAGCGCTCGATCAGCTCGAGGTAGCGCGCGTCGTCGTGCCGGGCCTCGCAGCCCTCCGGCCACGCCGCTTCGATCTCGACGACGCGCCGGGCGCCGGCGCCGGATTCGTCGGGCACCCGCCCGTTGCCCGCCCCGTCGGCGGCCAGCGTCGTCAAGCGCACGCTCAGCTCGTCGAGCCACGGCGCCGCCGGCGCGTCGTGCGTCTCGAGCGCGACGAGCCACACGTCGCCCTGCTCGTGGTCGAACGCGAGGAAGCGGTCGGCGAACAGCAGGGCCGCGTCGGGTGTGGCGGCCGCGTGCGCCGCGTCGCCGCCGCACTCGGCCTTGAGCTCGTAGCCGAGGTAGCCGACGTAGCCGCCGTGGAAGTCGAACGGCAGCGCCGCGCTTCTCGCGCGGCGCGCGCGCACCTGGTCGTCGAGGTAGCTGAACAGCGGGCCGTCCGCCTGCTCGACGCCGCGCGCCGTGCGTATCGTCGCGCGGTGCGCCGTCACGTCGTAGGTGAGCAGCTCCGCGAGCGGGCCGCGGTCGTCGCCCATGAACGAGAAGCGCCCGATCCCGTCCCCGCCACCCGGCGCGCTGCTGTCGAGCCAGAACGCGACCTCGTGGTCGGCGTACAGCGCCGCGAACACCTCCTCCGCGTCAAGCGCGAGCGGCAGCCGGCGCCAGCGGACGATCGGCTGGCGGCGCACGAGCCGCTGCTCGTCGCCGCGCAGGCGTGTGCGGCTGCGCGTGGAGGCGGCCAGCGCGAGGTCGCGGAAGTTGCGCAGCAGCTGCGCGCCATGCTCCGAGCTGATCGACTCGGGATGGAACTGGACCCCCCACAGCGGCGCCTCGAGATGGCGCACCCCCATCAGGACCCCGTCATCCGACCAGGCGAGCGCATGCAGCCCGGCCGGCAGCTCCCCGACCATCAGCGAGTGGTAGCGCACGACCTCGAACGGCGACGGGATCCCCTCGAACAGGTCGATCTGCGCGTGGTGGACCGTGCTGATGCGCCCGTGCATCGGCTCCGGCGCCGCGACGACGGGCGCCCCGTTCAGGTAGCACAGCCCCTGGTGGCCGAGGCAGACGCCGAGCACCGCCATGCCGCTGTCTCGGATCGCTAAGGCGCTGATGCCGAAGTCGCGCGTCCGTTCGGGCCGCCCCGGCCCGGGCGAGACGACGATCGCGCCGTAGCCCTGCGCGCGCAGCGCCGGCCACGAGACGGCGTCGTCGTTGCGCAGCACGAGCGGCGCCTGGCCGTCGAGGTCCGCGAGCATCTGGAACAGGTTGAACGTGAACGAGTCGTAGTTGTCGATCAGCACGAAGCGCATGCCATCCCTCCGATCGCGACGGCAGCCGCGGCGATCGCAGCCCGCTCGTCGGCGTCGACCTCCCACGCGAGCGGCCGCGGCGGCTCGCGCGGGCTCAGCACGGTGGGTGCCGTCAGGCACACGCCGTCGACGCCGTACTCGCCGTGCAGCAAGGTCGAGACCGGCCACGGCCTCGGGTCGCCCTCCAGCAGCGCGCGCACGACGGCGGCGGCCCCCCAGCCCGACGACAGCGCGCTCGTGCGGCCGGTGCCGTGGCGCTGCCAGCGCTCGTACCAGCCGCCGAGCTCGCCGAGCACGCGCGTCCGCTCGGACGGCGACAGCGTCACCGCCGCGCCGCGCACGCGCACGCGGCTCAGCAGCGGGACGGCGCGCGGGCCGTGCTCGCCGACGCTCCACGCCTCGACCTCGGCCGGCTCGCAGCCGTGGCAGCGGGCGATCGCGACGCGCAGGCGCAGCGAGTCGTTGAGCGTGTGGCCGAGCACGTGCACGCGCCCGTCGAGCCGCCGCTGCAACCACGTCGCGAGCGCGTCGACCGGGTTGCTGACGAGCACGACCGCGCGGCAGCGGGCGGCGGACTCCTCGAGCGCGTCCGCGAGCGGCGCAAGGATCGCCGCGTTCTCGTCCAGGAAGGCCGCCCGCGGCGCGCCGTCGCGATGCGGCACCGACGCGCACGCGACGACGACGACGCAGGCGGCGAGCGCGCCTACGTCCCCGATCTCGACCTCCAGGCCGGGCAGCGCCGCCGCGAGCATCTCGAGGTCCATCGCAAGGCAGGCCAGCCGCGGCTCCGCCGCGTCAGCGAGCACGAGCCGCACGGGGCCGTCGCCGGCGGCGAGCGCGAGCGCGAGCGCCGTGGCCGAGCCGACCGCACCGGCCGCACCGTGGATGCCGATCGTCGAGCGCATCCGATCAGAAGACGTTCTCGCGCTCCATCGCCTCGAACAGCTCCTGCACGTTTCTGGGGTCGAAGCCCTCGTTCTCGGCGCGCGCGATTATCTCCAGCTGGATGCCGGAGTTCGGCTCGCGCTTCGTGAAGATCTGGTCGAGCCCGGGCCCGTTGATGATCCCCGTCAGCAGGTCGGCGCCGCGCGCTCTCAGGTCCTCGATCGCCGCGTGCGGGTCGGGGATCTCGATCGCGACGTGCTGCACGCCCGGCCCGTACGCCTCGATGTAGCGCGAGACGTTCGACTCCGGCGAGTCGCCCTGCACGAGCACGAACTTCACGCCGCCGGCCTCCATCACCGCCGAGTCCATGCCGCTGATGCGGCCGGCGATCTGGCGCCGCTCGCGCAGCTCGAAGCCGAGCACGTCGCCGTAGTACGCGATCGCGGCGTCGAGGTCGCGGACGGCGATCGCCACGTGGTCGATCGCGATCGCGGATCTGGCGAAGAAGCCGCGACCGTCGTCCTGCCGATCCTGCTCGCCGCCATCGATGATCGCGTCCTCGACGCGGCAGCCCTCCTCGATCACCGCACGGCAAAGCTGCCGCGCGAACTCCTCGTCGATGCCGCGCGCGCGGGCCAGCTCGGCCCAGCGGTCCTCGACGAGCGCGACGCGATCGGGCTGCATCATCGGGATCCCCTCGGCACGCTTGTGCTCGGCGACCTCGCGGCAGACCGCCACGCGCTCGGCGAGCGCGCTC
>DATHEP010000372.1:0-2148 GCA_035318525.1 Conexibacter sp. | reverse complement strand
GGTCGATCCCGGAGTGGACAGCCTCGGTGATGATCGCGACCGAGCCCGTCACCACGCCGGCGACGAGCTTCAGCAGGATCAGCGCAAGGTTCGAGAGGATCGACAGCGCCGCCGCCCGCTGCTTGCGCGGCGTGTCCTGGTGGGGAAGCGCGACGGCGCCCATCTCAGTCCGGCAGCCAGGCGAGCAGCGCCCGTACGGCGCGGCCGCGGTGGCTGATCGCGTCCTTCTCGGCGTCGCTCAGCTCGGCCATCGTGCGATCCGGCGCGGCGTCGTCGGGCAGGAAGGCCGGGTCGTAGCCGAAGCCGCCCTCGCCCCGCGGCGCGACCGCGAGCGTGCCGGTGCAGCGCTCCTCGAAGACCTCCGCGGCGCCCGTCGCCGGATCGACGTACGCGAGCGCGCAGACGTATGCGAGCGGGCTGCCGGCGGGCGCCTCGCGCAGCAGCTTCGCCAGGTTCTCGCCGTCGCTCGCGCCCTCGCCGGCGTAGCGCGCCGAGCGGATCCCGGGCCGGCCGCCGAGCGCCGCCGCCTCGATGCCGGAGTCGTCGGCGATCGCCGCCCGGCCAGTGGCAGCCGCGGCGGCGCGCGCCTTGTCGAGCGCGTTCTCCGCGAACGTGGCGCCGTCCTCGGGCGGCAGCTCGACGTCGCCGGGCAGGGGGTCGATCGCATGCGCCCCGTCCCGCCCAGCGAGCCGCGCGAACTCGCGCAGCTTGTGGGCGTTGCGCGTCGCCAGCAGCAGCCGCGCCATCAGCCTGCCGCGGCGACCGCCGCGTCCTGAGCGGCCCGCAACTGCTCGATCCCCGTCGCGGCGAGCGCGAGCAGCTCGTCGAGGTGCGCGCGCGAGAGCGGCGTGCGCTCGGCCGTCGCCTGCACCTCGACGAGGCCTCCGTCCGCGGTCATCACGACGTTCGCGTCGACCTCCGCGCCCGAGTCCTCGACGTAGTCGAGGTCGAGCAGCGGCATGCCGCCGACGATCCCGGCGGACACGGCGGCGACGCTGCCGGTCAGCGGCACGCGCTCCAGCTTGCCCTCGGCGACGAGCCGCGCGCACGCGAGCCGCAGCGCGACCATGCCACCGGTGATCGAGGCACAGCGCGTGCCGCCGTCAGCCTGCAGCACGTCGCAGTCGACGTAGACGGTGCGCTCGCCGAGCGCCGCGAAGTCGACGACCCCGCGCAGCGCGCGGCCGATCAGCCGCTGGATCTCGACGGTGCGCCCGTCGGCGCGGCCCTTGCTGATGTCGCGGGCCTTCCGCTGCCCCGTCGAGGCGGGCAGCATGCCGTACTCGGCGGTCGCCCAGCCTCTGCCGCCGCCGGCCATCCAGCGCGGCACGCTCTCCTCGACGGAGGCGGTGCAGATCACGCGCGTCTCGCCGACCGAGATCAGGGCGGAGCCGGTCGCGCTGCGCACGAAGCCCGGCTCGATCTCGATCGGACGCAGCTCGCCGGGCGCCCGTTCGTAGCTGCGCTCGACGCTGGTCGTTCCGCTCGTCACACCGGCACCTCCATGGGGGTCAGGACAACCCGCTCGACCTCGCCGAGCGGCATCTGCAGGAAGCGTGTCCCGAGCGTGCGGAACGCCTCGACGTCGCCAGTCGTGTGGAAGCGATACGCGCCCTCCCCGGCGCGGCCGCTCAGCAGGTCGCGCTCGCCCAGCGCCAGCTCGACGCTGCGCGCCACGCCCTGGCCCGACGTCACGAGCCGCACGCCGCGCCCGAGCATCCGCTGGAGCATCGGCGCGACGAGCGGATAGTGCGTCGAGCCGAGGATCACGGTGTCGACGTCCGCCTCGCGCAGCGGCGCGGTGTAGCGGCGCACGGTCTCGACGACCTGCTCGTCGAACGGGAAGCCGCGCTGGATGATCGGGGCGAGATCGGGGCAGGGGACGCTCGTGAGCCGCGCCTGCCGGCCGTCGGCCGCGATCGCCTCGTCATACGCCCTGCTGACGACGGTGGCGGGCGTCGCCAGCAAGCCGATGCGCCCGCTGCGCGTCGCCTCGACGGCGAGCCGTGCGGCAGGCTCGATCACGCCGATCGCATCGACGCCGGTGCCGACGAGCCGCTCCTGCAGCAGCGGCAGGGCAGCCGCGGTCGCCGAGCCGCACGCGACGACGAGCAGCTTGGCGTCCGCCGCCAACAGGTGCTCGGCGAT
>DATHEP010000371.1:0-2203 GCA_035318525.1 Conexibacter sp. | reverse complement strand
CATGTCGCGAGGGAGCACGGCCGCGCCCGGCGTACCGGCAACGCCGAAACGCGCCCCGAGCCCAGCTACGACCCGAACCGATCCCCAGCGAAGTTCATGAACTTGGGGTACTCCTTCTGGAACGTCAGCACGACGTCCCCGAGCGCGCCGTTGCGGTGCTTGGAGATGATGATGTCGGCCTCGCCCTCGCGCTCGGACTCTCTGTCGTAGTACTCGTCGCGGTAGATGAACATCACGAGGTCCGCGTCCTGCTCGATGTTGCCCGACTCGCGCAGGTCGGACAGGATCGGTCTCTTGTCGGTCCGCGACTCGACCGCACGGCTCAGCTGGGAGAGCGCGATCACCGGGACCTCGAGCTCGCGCGCGAGGATCTTCAGGCCGCGGCTCATCTGGCCGACTGCCTCGACGCGGTTCTCGATGCGGCTGTCGGCGCGCATCAGCTGGAGGTAGTCGAGGATGATCAGCCCGAGTCCGTCCTCGCTCTGCTGGTGCAGACGGCGGGCCTTCGCGCGCAGCTCGAGGATCCCGATGTCCGAGGAGTCGTCCACGTACAGCGGCGCGTCGGACAGCAGCTGGCAGGCCTGCAGGATCTTCGGCCAGCGGTTCTCCGCCACGCGCCCCTTGCGCAGCTCCTCGCCGCGGATGCGCGCCTGCGAGGCGACGAAGCGCTGCGCCAGCTCCGCCTCCGACATCTCCAACGAGAACAGCGCGACCGGCTTTCTGTGGATCAGTGCGGCATTCTCCGCCATGTTGGTGACGAGCGCGGACTTGCCCATCGAGGGTCGCGCGGCCAGGATGATCAGGTTGCCGGGCTGGAAGCCGCCGGTGATCTCGTCGAGGTCCTTGAAGCCCGAGGGGGTGCCGGTGAGGGCGGTCTGCTCGATCGAGAGGCGGTGGAGCTTGTCGACCTCGTCGTGCAGCACGTCGCCGACGGCGCGGAAGTCCTTCTGGCGGTCGTCGTGGGCGACCTCGAGGATGTCGCGCTCGGCCCACTCGACCAGCTCGCGCGCGGGCGCCTCGTGGTTCCAGACGTTCGCCTGGATCTGCTGCGTCGTCGTCAGCAGGCGGCGCAGCAGCGCGTTGCTCTGCACGATCCGCGCGTACTCGCGCACGTTGCCCGCGGCGGGCGCCGCGCCCGCGAGCGCGTCGACCATCGCCGGCCCCCCGACACCTTCCAGCTTGCCGGCCTGCCGCAGCTGCTCGGTGACGGTCAGCACGTCGATCTCGCGGCTCTCCTCGTACAGCTCGAGCATCGCCGCGTAGATGGCCGCATGCTGCTCGCGGTAGAAGTGGTCCGGCTTCAGGCCCTCGTTGATGACGAGCCCGTAGAGCGTCGTGTCGGCCAGCAGGATCGCCCCGAGGACGGACTGCTCGGCCTCGAGGTTGTGCGGGGGGAGGAGGGCCTCGTGGTGCTGCTCGACGGCGGACACGAGCATCCGACGCTAGCGGTCCGACCGGCGAGCCGCCCAGCCGGTTCCCTGCACTTTGGGCACGATTTAACGACGACGCGCCGCGGATCTCCGCGGCGCGTTCACGAGGTGCGGCTGCGACCGGCGTCCGGCCGGCGCTGAGCTACTTCTGCTCGACGACCATCGTCTTGATGGTCGCGTGGACGCCGTCCTCGATCTCGACGACGACCATGTGGGTGCCGATGTGGCGGATCGGCTCCTCGAGGTGGACCTTGCGCTTGTCGATTCTGATGCCGCGGGCGTCGCGGATCGCATCGGCGATGTCCTGCGCGGTGACCGAGCCGAACAGGCGCCCGTCGTCGCCGGCCTGCTGGGCGATCGTGAGGACGGTTCTGCCGAGCAGCGCCGCGTTCTCCTGCGCGCGCGCCTTCGACTCGCGCTCGGCCCGCTCGGCCGTCGCTCTGCGCTGCTGGGCCGCTTCGAGCGTGCCCTTCGTCGCCGGCTGCGCGAGCTTGCGCGGGATCAGGTAGTTGCGCAGGTAGCCCGCGGAGACGTCGACGACCGTGCCGCGCTCGCCGAGCGTCTCGACGTCCTGCGTGAGGATCGCCTGCGGCATCGCGCTAGCGGTCCCGGTCCTCGCGGTCGCGACGGCCGCCGCCGCCGGCCCGCTCGTTCGCCGGCTCGGCGACGTACGGGAGCAGCGCGAGCTCGCGCGCCCGCTTGATCGCGCGCGCCACCTGGCTCTGATGGCGACGGCACGCGCCCGTGATGCGACGGGAGCGGATCTTGCCGCG
>DATHEP010000370.1:0-2122 GCA_035318525.1 Conexibacter sp. | reverse complement strand
CGTCGCCGAGCTGCTCGACGAGGCCGCCCGGGCACTCTACGAGACGCTGGCGAGCGACCTGATCCTCGTGCTCGAGCGCACAGCGGACGGCGCACCCTCGATCCGCGCCAGCGCCGGCGAGGACTTCGCGATCTCGGCCGTGCCTTCGCGCGAGCTGCGCCGCGCGCTCGCGCTCCTCTGCGATGCGGGCGAGACCCTGCTCAGCTCGCACCTGCCGTCTGAGACGCGCTTCCGCGCACCCGCGCTCGAGGCCTTCGGGATCCTGAGCCTGGTGGCCGCCCCGACGGGATCGGGAGCATCGGCGTTCGGGGCATTGGTGGCGTGCAGCCGGCGACGTGCCGCGTTCTCCACGGACGACCTCGCCTTCGTGGAGTCGATCGCCCACGTGCTGATGGCGGCGATCCAGCGCGAGCGCGCCGTCGTCGCGGCGGCCGCCGCCGACTCGCTGAGGTCAGGGTTCTGGGAGCTCTCGCAAGACCTGCTCGCGATCTTCTCCTCCGACGGGCGCTTCCTCGAGGTCAGCAGCTCGTGGCAGCGGGTGCTCGGCTGGGCGCCCGAGGAGCTGATCGGCCGCTCCGCGCTCGAGCTGGTCGTGCCCGAGGACCGGCTGGCCACCTTGGCGAGCGCCGACCTCGCCATGCTTGGCGGCGACACCGTGGCCGAGGTCGTCAAACGGTATCGGGCCAAGGACGGGTCGTCGCGGCGGCTGCTCTGGAGCGTGCATCAGGGCCCCGACGGCTCGCTGCACGCCGTAGCCAAGGACATCACCGAGCGCTACGAGCAGCAGGCGCTGGCGACCCGGCGCACCGAGCAGCTCAACGACGCGCAGCGGTTGGCGCAGATGGGCAGCTGGGAGACCGACTTCGCCTCAGGACTGCACACTCTCTCGGAGAGCCTGCGCGAGATGCTCGCCTGTGATTCGAGCTTGATCACCGACGAAGGCTTCCTCTCCCGGGTGCACCCGGAGGACCGCGACCGGATGCGGGCGGTCATGGCGACCCACCCCGCGGAAGACAGGACCGGCGAGTTCCGCGTGGTGCTTCCGGACGACCGCATCCGGGCGTTCAGCTCGCTCCTACGGCCGGTGTGCGATGCGGCCGGGAACCTGACGGGGCTGCGCGGCACCGTCAAGGACGTCACGGAGACGCGCCGCGCCGAGGTGGACCTGCGCCGCTCTGAGGAGCGCTTTCGGCAGGGCTTCGACAACGCTCCCATCGCGATGGCGCTCGTCGACCCGGCGAACTTCGCCTTCCTGCGCGTCAACGATGCGTTCTGCACCATGGTCGGCCGCACACGCGACGCGCTCGACGAGCTGAAGTTCGCCGACATAAGTCACCCCGACGATCTCTCGCGCGATCGGGAGAACGTCCGCCGGCTCCTGACCGGCGAGCTGGACCACCACACCACGGACAAGCGCTATGTGCGACCCGACGGCTCTGAGATCTGGGCATCCGTCAGCATCACGCCGGTCCGGGACCCCGATGGCGACGTCGACGTGCTGTTCGGGCAGATGGTGGACATCACCGAGCGCAAGCAGCGCGAGGCATCGCTGCGCGCCGAGCTCGAGGACGTCGCCGGGCTCGGGGAGATCAGGCGCGCGTTCCAGGAGGATCGCTTCGAGCTGCACGCTCAGCCGATCATCGACCTCGCCACGGGGGAGACGGTCCAGCGCGAGCTGCTGATCCGCATGCGCGAACCCGGCGGCGCGCTGATCCCGCCGGCCGCGTTCCTGCCTACGGCGGAGAAGTACGGAGCGATCCGCGACATCGATCGCTGGGTGATCGCCCAAGCCGCCGATCTCGCCGCGCGCGGGATCGACGTGGAGATCAACCTCTCGGCAGCTTCGATCGGGGACGCGGGGTTGGTCGCCGACATCGAGCATGAGCTGGCGCGCACCGGGGCGGATCCGTCGCGGCTCGTGTTCGAGATCACCGAGACCGCGCTGGTCGCAGAGACCGCGGTCGCGGTCAAGCTGGCCGAGCGGCTCCGGCATCTCGGTTGCCGGTTCGCCCTCGACGACTTCGGCAGCGGCTACGGCGGCTTCCATTACCTCAAGCACCTGCCGATGGACTTCCTCAAGATCGATCGCGAGTTCATCCGGGACGCGCGCACGAGCGTCGCC
>DATHEP010000369.1:0-4061 GCA_035318525.1 Conexibacter sp. | reverse complement strand
AAGGAGTTCGAGCCGACCGCCGGCACGATCCACGTCGCCGGCCGTGACCTGTCGGAGATCACGCACAAGCGCGTTCCGTACTACCGCCGCAACATCGGCGTCGTCTTCCAGGACTTCAAGCTGCTGCCGAACCGCACCGTGCACGACAACGTCGCCTACGCGCTGCAGGTCACGGGCGCCTCGCGCAAGGAGATCCGGGCGAAGGTGCCGGACATCCTGCGCCTCACGGGCCTCTCGACGAAGCTCCACAACTTCCCCGACCAGCTCTCCGGCGGCGAGCAGCAGCGCGTCTCGGTCGCGCGCGCGTTCGTGAACCACCCGCCGCTGCTGCTGGCCGACGAGCCGACGGGCAACCTCGATCCCGAGACGTCGGTCGGGATCATGCAGCTGCTCTACCGCATCAATCGCGCCGGCACGACCGTGCTCGTCGCGACGCACGACTCCTCGATGGTCGACAAGATGCGCCGTCGCGTGATCGAGCTCTCGCAGGGCCGGATCGTGCGCGACGAGGCCACGGGCCTCTACGTGCGCGACGAGTCGACGCGCGAGTTCGCCGTGCGCATGCGCGACGGCCTGCCGGAGAGCTCGCCGGAGATCCAGCGGTCGTGAAGCTCGGCTTCTTCACGCGCGAGGCCTCGCGCGCCCTGCATCGCAACGCGGCTCCTTCGTTCGCTGCGCTCGCGACGATCCTGCTGACGATGCTCGTCGTCGGCGTCTTCATCCCGATCGTGCAGGCTACGACCGGTGCCGCCAACGACGTGCGCAAGCGGGTGCTCGTCGACGTCTACCTGACGAGAGACGCGGGTCAGTCGGACGTGACGCGCGTGAGAGAGCTGCTGCTCGGGACCGAGAACGTCAAGCGCGTCGAGTTCGTCTCCAAGCAGGAGGCCTACGCGCAGCAGCGCGAGAAGGACCCGGAGGCGTTCGAGCTGCTCGGCACCAACCCGCTGCCGGACACGTTCCGCGTCACGCCTGAGGACCCCGACGACGTGCTGAAGATCGCCTCCGCGCTCGCGCCCGAGGCGGCGGCCGGCGGCAAGGCCCCGATCGACAGCTCGATCGACGAGGTGCGCACGCGCCGCGACGACACGACGAAGATCCTCCAGGTCACGCGCTTCGTGAAGCTGATGGCCGGCACGCTCGCTGCGCTGCTGATCGCGGCGTCGATCTTCCTGATCGCCAACACGATCCGCCTCTCGCTCTACGCGCGGCGCCGCGAGGTCGAGGTGATGAAGCTCGTCGGCGCGACCGACTGGTTCATCCGCTGGCCGTTCGTGATCGAAGGCGTGATCGTCGGAGCGCTGGGCACGCTGCTCGCGATCCTGCTGCTCGCGATCGGCAAGATCGCGATCATCGACCCGCTCGCCAGCGACTTCGCGCTCATCTCGGCGCCCGACACGATGCCGTTCGCGCTCCTGATCGCGGTCATGATGGGCGCGGGCATCGCGATCAGCGCCATCGGCTCCGGCCTCTCGCTGCGCCGCTTCCTGCGCGTCTGACGCCTGCGTCACGGAGCGGCAAGCCGCCCCGTGACGCCAGCGGCTCATCTGATTATCGTCGTCGCGTCCACTATTTTCGCCATTTGGTGTTCATTTAGGTAAATGAGGCTCGACGTGCCTCTGGTCGGGCGGTTGGCGCCGTTGGGCCCGACCGTGATCACGCAGGTCTGGCCTGCGTTGAGGTCTGTGTCAACGCACCCGGTGACGGAGTACGCGAATCTGTTGGGGTCCGGCGTCCTGGCCGGTATGGTGGTTCTGACCGTGCCTCCGACGGCGGTCGCGGTGAGGGGTCTGCTGGCATCCGTTTCCAGGACCTCCATCGGATTGGGCGTCAAGGTCATTGTCGCCCCCGGGACCGATTCGATGTATCTGAGTCCTACCGAGGGGCTGAGGTTGAACGTCCCGGAGATGGTGCCTTCATCCGCGCAGAGTATGGATAGTCTTCTCGCGATCGGGACCGCCACCGTTTCGTCCAGTCTGAATTCTCTCACCGGTGTGCCGATCGTCGTTCCCTTGACGTCCCCGGAGAATAGGCATCCGACTCCCATTATTTCCACTAGCGCCGCCATGGCGTCGAAGCCGAGCGTGAGGCCGGTTATGCTCGGTAGCGTGCCCGAGAAGGCGTAGTAGTGCACGAACCAGGGCAGCGTTTCGGTTAGGAGTCTCACGCTTCCGCCGCTGCACGAACCCAGGCTCGCTCTGGTGATGCGGCCTGGCAGCACGCCGGCCGTCGCCTCCAATCCGCTCGCGAACGTTCCCGTCAACGTGACGGGGCAGGTCACGCTGACACCCGCGGCAAAGACGATTCTCCCGGATGAGAACAGCACGGCTCTCCCACCGGTGCTCAGACCTATCCCGCTGACGGCCCACGCGCTGCTCGTGGCCAGGCCGAGGATGAATGACGCCAACAGCGTCACCATGACGTGCTTCGCACGCGTGCGCATGCCGATCCCCCTTTCGGTGTGCACGCACGTCGACGGGCGTCGATCGCCCGCGCACGTAGTCAACTTAATGCAATCTAGTGTTTCATTGCGGGGGCGTCAAGCAGCGCCGCCCCGGCGTCGCTCAGCGCAGCAGCGCCTTCGCCTCCAGGTACTCCTCCAGCCCGAACTTGCCGTTCTCGCGGCCGTTGCCCGACTGCTTGAAGCCGCCAAACGGCGCCTTCAGGCTGAACGCGCCGCCGTTGACCTCGACCTGGCCGGCGCGCAGACGACGTGCGACGCGCTGGGCGCGCTCCGGGTCCCCGGACCACACACCCGCGGCCAACCCGTAGATCGTGTCATTGGCGATCGCGACCGCCTCCTCCTCGGAGTCGTACGGGATCATCACGAGCACCGGGCCGAAGATCTCCTCGCGGGCGATCGTCATGTCCGGGGTGACGTCGGAGAAGACGGTCGGACGCACGTAGTAGCCCTGCGGCAGGTCCTCGGGCGGCTCGGCGCCGCCCGTCACGAGCCGCGCCCCTTCCTCGACGCCCTTGGCGATGTAGCTGCGCACGCGCTCGCGCTGCACGTCGGAGACGAGCGGGCCGATGCCGCTGCGCTCGCCGAACGGGTCGGCGGCCGCGAACGCCTCGGCGGTGCCGGCGGCGATCGCCTCCGCCTCGCCGAGCTGCTCGCGCGGCACGAGCATGCGCGTGAGCGCGCTGCACGTCTGTCCTGAGTTGAGGAATGCCTTCGCGACGCCGTTCGGAACCGCCTGCGACAGGTCGGCGTCGTCGAGGATCACGTACGGCGACTTGCCGCCGAGCTCCAGCGCGACGCGTTTGACGGACGCGCTCGCCAGCTCGCTCACGCGCTTGCCCGCGCGCGTCGAGCCGGTGAAGGAGACCATGTCGACGTCGGGGTCCGAGGCGATCGCCTCGCCGACCACCGGGCCGGTGCCGGTCACGAGGTTGAAGACCCCGGCGGGCAGGCCGGCCGCGTCGACCACCTCGGCGAGGATGAAGGCCGACAGCGGCGCGACCTCGCTCGGCTTCAGCACGACGGTGCAACCGGCCGCGAGCGCGGGGGCGACCTTGCAGGCGACCTGGTGCAGCGGGTAGTTCCACGGCGTGATCGCGCCGACGACGCCGACCGGCTCGCGCACGACGAGGACCGTGTCGATCTCCTCCTCCAGGGCGATCTCGTCGAGCAGGTCAGCGGCGGCGCGGAAGCTGGCGATCGGCAGGCCGGCTTGGATGACGCGCGAGAGCTTGAGCGGCATGCCGACCTCGGAGGTCACGGTCGAGGCGATCTCCTCGGCGCGCGCCTCGAGCCCGTCGGCGATCGCCCGCAGCACGCGCTGCCGCTCCGGCACCGGCGTCGCGGCCCAGCTCGCGAAGGCGGCGCGCGCGGCCGCGACAGCGCGGCGCGCATCGGCCGGCGTGCCCTCCGGGACCGTCGCGAGCAGCTGCTCGGTGCCGGCCTCGACGACCTCCAGCGCGCCGGCGCCGTCGGGCGCCACCCACGCGCCGTCGACGTAGAGGCGGTCGCGGACGGCGGGGCGGGACTGCTGCTCGACGGACATCGGGCCTCCTGTGCGCTGGCGGTCGGGTGCGGTGCGCTCGATTCGAGCGTAGTG
>DATHEP010000368.1:0-7293 GCA_035318525.1 Conexibacter sp. | reverse complement strand
CGATCACCGGGAACTGCCCGAGCGCCCCCTTGACGATCTCGTCGTAGAGCTCGCGGTTGCCCTGCAGCACCCAGCCGAGCACGGTCACGAGCACGAGCAGCAGCGGGAACAGCGCGAAGAAGCCGTAGTAGGCCATCAGCGCCGCCAGGTGGCCCGCCTGGTCGTCGGCGAACTTCTTCACCACCCCGAGCGGGAACCCGAGCACGCCATGGCGCCGCTGGAAGCGGTCGAGCGCACGCACGGGCGTCAGGGGATCCACCGCGATGTTGTACCACGCAGTGCAGCGCTTGGCGGTAAATTGCCATATGTATCGGTGATGCGCACAACACCGATCTTTCCACTAATTGACGTGTGGTACCAAAGCTCGTTGCCTTTACAGTCATCCAGGCTGTAGACCACACCGGGCCGTCGTTGGAAACTGCGGCACGATGAAGCCCGACACTCATTCACCAGACCATGCCCGGCTCGGTCGCGCCGTCCGGGAGCTACGCGCGCGGCGCGGGCTCTCGCAGGAGGAGCTGGGGTTCCGCGCCGGCTTGCACCGCAACTACGTCGGGGCGATCGAACGCGGCGAGATCAACCCGACCTTCCGCGTCCTGCTCAAGCTGGAGCGCGGGCTGCAACTGCCGCTGTCCGAGATCATCCAACTGTGGGAGAGACGCGCGACCGACGCGATCGCCCCGCGCCTGCGGCGCCCGCCCGTCGCCCCGCCGTTGCGCGGCGGGGCGACGACGGCGGGATCGGCGCGCAAGCCGAGATCGGCAGGGTGAGCGCCATGCCGCGAGGTAGCGCCTTGCGCGTTTCCTGCCCCTGCCGCCGGGTATGACGGATGCCAGAGGCCGCCCGGGCCAGACGGAGCGGTCGCGAATCCGACCACGGAGGCGAAAACGCGATGACCGTCCGCTCGAGCTCGCAGGGCATCCTCTCCGACGAGAACGCGGAGAAGCGTCAGGAGATCATCGAGCTGCTCACGAAGGCGTACTGGATGGAGCTCGAGACGGTCATGAGCTACCTCGCGAACTCGATCAACCCCGACGGCGTGCGCGCGCAGGAGATCGTCGAGTCGCTCGAGCGCGACATCCAGGAGGAGCTCGGACACGCCCAGCGCTTCGGGCAGCGCATCAAGGAGCTGTACGGCGTCGTGCCCGGCTCGCTGCAATTCTCGGCCGAGCAGTCCTACCTGCAGCCGCCCGAGCACCAGACCGACATCGTGCACGTGATCCGCGGCGTGATCGACGCCGAGACGGGCGCGATCGAGCACTACAACCGCATCATCGAGATCACCGACGGCATCGACTGGGTCACGCAGGACATGACGATCGCGATCCTCCATGACGAGGAGGGTCATCGCCGCCTGTTCGAGGGCTACCTGCGCGAGTACGAGGCCGAGGGCCTCGCCTGAACGACGCAGGATCCGCCCAGCCGAGTCGCCGGAGGCGCTATCGTGGCTGAGGCGCGATGAGGCTCCTCGACCTTTCCACGGAGACGGAGGGCACCACGGTGCGCCTCGCATTGACGGGCGAGCTCGACATCGCGGGCGCCGCACGCGTCGAGCAGGAGCTCGAACGGATCGAGCAGGAGCCGCCGGCGACGCTCGTGCTGGACCTGCGCGAGCTCGCGTTCATGGACTCGACCGGCCTGCGCGTGATCGTCGCTGCCGACGACCGGGCGCGCGAGCAGGAGCGCCGCCTCGTGGTGGTCCGCGGCAGCGACACGGTGCAGCGGATCATCGCGATGACGCGGCTCGACGAGCGCCTCGAGATCGTCGACGACCTCACCGCCGTCGAACCGGCCTGACGCGCGCGCTCAGCGCTCCTCGCGCCACTCGTCGTCGGCCAGCTCGCTGCTGCGCTCGCGGTCGGCCTCGCCGTCGTCCCGCGTCGCGCCCTCCTCCTCCGGGCGACCAGCGTCATGCATCACAGCGTGCGCCGACTGCTGGTCGCCGTGCGACGCGTGCTCGATCAGCGCGTCCTCGGCCTCCTCGAAGCCCTCCGCCTCGCCTCCGCCGCCCTCGATCACCGGTCGCCGGGCCGGATCGAGGTCCTCGTCGCCGGCAATGCCGCCGATGCTCGCCGCCTCGACGCCGGCGGCGTCGACCTCGTCCTGCTCGTATCGCGGGTCCGGGCTCATCGCTGCCTCCAAGGTCGCTGGCCTTCGCAGTTCCCTTACCCGCTGGCGACCTGACCGGATCGCGGCACCGCTGCCCGAACATCCCCGCTGACGTGCACGTCACCGTTCTGATGAATGCTCAAGGCCTTTTAGCGGTGACTATTCACCTTTTCCGCAGGTTCCGGCCGTTTTTATTCATGTTTCGACTTGGCAGTTGCAATACCACTCCTTTACGGTGACGGCGATGAGCGGCAACGCGACAACCTCCGCGTCGCACGACGCCACCGACGACCTCTCCGCGGGAGAGGCCGCGGCGCTCCTCGGCGTCCCCCCTGCGGCGCTCGAGCGGTGGGCGCAGCACCTCGCGTTCCCGCATGACGTCGGCTGCGGCGGCGACCGTGGTGCGGCGCGCTTCAGGCGTGCGGAGATCGAGGCGCTCCGCGACGCCCTCGTCAGCACCCACTCGGTCGAGGGCGCCGTGCGCGCCGCACGCGACCGAACGTGACGTAGCCGCCGTTTCCACGCGGCCCCGTGCGGCTGTCTCAGGATCCCGCGTGTGCGGCAACGCGCGGGATCCTGAGAGAGCTGCGCTCAGCGCGGCAGCACGCGCGTGGCGGCCGCCTTCCAGCTCGCCACCACGCGCACGCCAGGCACGAGTCCGAGCCGCGCGACCGAGCCCGCCGTGAGCTCGGCGGCGAGCGGCTGGGGCGCGGCGAGCCCGACGCGCACGCGGTTCCCGAGCTCCGTCACGGAGACGACCTCGACGTCGAGCCGGTTGCGCGCCGAGCCCGCCGGCGGACTGTCGGCCGGCGCCAACTCGATCTCCCACGGGTGGACGGCGACCGCCACCTCCCCGCGCGCCGCGGCGGTCGCGAGCAGCTCGCCACCGCCGTCGAGCGCGATCCGCGTCAGCCCCGCCTCGTCGACCGTCGCCCGCCCGCGCAGCACGACGGCGCCGGTGAGGTCCGCGACGAACGCCGACGCCGGCGCGCCCGCAAGCCGCGCCGCGCTGTCGCGCTGCACGATGCGCCCAGCGTCGATCACGGCCACCTCGTCGCCGAGCAGCGCCGCCTCCGCGAAGTCGTGCGTGACGAGGATCGCCGGCGCCTGCAGGTCGCGCAACAGGCGCGCCACCTCGCGCCCGGCCGACGCGGCGCTGCGCGCGTCGAGCGCGGCGAGCGGCTCGTCGAGCAGCAGCGCACGCGGGCGCGCCGCCAGCGCCCGCGCGAGCGCGACCCGCTGGCGCTCCCCGCCGGACAGGCGCCCTGGCCGCTCGTCCGCCAGCGCCGCGACGTCGAATCGCTCGAGCAGCGCAAGCGCCTCCGCGCGCCGCCGTCTCCGCGGCACGCCACGCAGGCCGTAGGCGACGTTGCGCCACGCGCTCAGGTGCCCGAACAGCGCGTAGTCCTGGAACACGTAGCCGCAGCGGCGCCGCTCCGGCGCGAGGTCGACGCCGCGCGCCGTGTCGAGCCACGTCTCGCCGTCGCAGGCGATGCGGCCGCGCGCCGCTGGCAGCAGGCCCGCGACAGCGCGCAGCACGCTCGTCTTACCCGCCCCCGACGGGCCCGCGAGCGCGAGGCAGCGGCCGTCGGGGACGTCGAGCTCGACGTCCAGCTCGACCGCGCCGACGCGCGCCTCAAGCGCGAGCGAGAGCATCGCGCGTGAGCAGCTTCGTCGTCAGCAGGATGGCCCCCGAGACGGCCACCAGCACGGCCGACAGCGCGAGCGCGCCGTCGAAGTCGGCGCCGAACTCGGCGTAGATCGCGAGCGGCGCCGTCTGCGTGATGCCGCGGAACGAGCCGGCGAACATCAGCGTCGCGCCGAACTCGCCGAGCGCGCGCCCCCATGCCAGCGCGATCCCCGCGCCGAGGCCCGGCAGCGCGGCTGGCACGGCGACGCGCGCGAACGTGCGCGCCTCCCCCGCCCCGAGCGTGCGCGACGCCGCCTGCCAGCTCGGGTCGACGGCGGCGAACGCGCTCTGCGCCGCGCGCAGGTGGAACGGCGCGGAGACGAAGATCAACGCCACGACGACGCCGGCCGTCTCCAGCACGAGTCGGACCCCCGCGTCCTCCAGCAGGCCGCCGAGCAGGCCGCTCGGCCCCAGCGCCGCCAGCAGTCCAATGCCGGCCACGGCCGGCGGCAGCACGAGCGGCAGCTCGAGCAGCGTGACGACGAGCGCACGGCCGCGAAAGGCGCGCGTCGCGAGCAGGTAGGCGGCGGGCGTGCCGACGAGCACGATCGTCACGATCGCGATCGTCGTCGTGAGGAGGCTGAGCCGCAGCGCCTCGCGCGAGGCCGGATCGCCGAGGCTCGCGAGCAGCTCGGCCGGGCCGCTGTGCACGAAGATCGCGACGACCGGCAGCGTCAGGAAGGTCAGCGTCAGCGCGAGCGCGCCCGCGAGGACCGCCGCGAACCAGCCGGGGCGGCTCACCGCGGGGGCGGCCCGAAGCCGGCGACTCGCAGCTCCGCCTGCGCGTCCCCGCGCACCAGATCGGCCACGAAGCGCCGCGCGGCCGCCGGATGCGGCGCGTCGGCCACGACGGCCGCGGCGTAGACGACGTCCGGCCGCAGCCATGCCGGCAGCGCGATGCCGCGCAGCTCCCCGCCGGCGGCTCGCACGTCGGTCGCATAGACGAAGCCGGCGTCGACGGCGCCCTGCGCGAGCTTGCCGACGATCCCCTTCACGTCCGGCTCCTCGGTGCGCACGTTCGCGAGGATCGCCTCTGCTCGGCGCGGTCCGAGCCGCGCGAGGACCTCGCGCGTGTACGACCCGATCGGCACGCTCTCGGAGCCGATCGCGATCGTAGTCCCCGGCTCGCCGAGACCGTCGAGGCCGATCACGTCGCCGCTGTCCATAGGCACGGCGAGCACGAGCTGGTTTGTCGCGAAGGCGACCGGTCTGCCGACGAGGCCCTCCGCGTGCAGCTCGTCCGGCAGGCTCGTGTTGGCGGCCGCGAAGACGTCCGGCTTCACGCCCTGGCGGATCTGCGCGGCGAGGTCATCGGAGCCGGCGAACGAGAAGCGCACCTCGCCGCCGAACGCCTTTCCGTAGGCCTCGAACGGGTCGGTCAGGGACGATGCGGCGGACACGACGAGCTCGCCGTCGTCGCCGTTCGCGGAGCCGCTCTCCTCGCTGCCGCAGGCGACGAACACCGGCACGACGAGCACCGCGACCAGCGCGGCGAGCAGGCGGCTCCTCACGTCAGTCCCTTCGGTCGATCATCACGGATGTCGCCTTCACCGCCGCCGTCGCGACGACGCCGGGCGCGAGCCCCATCTCCTCGACTGAGTCGCGCGTGATCGCGGCGGTGACGAGGAACGGCCCGGCCTCCAGCTCGACGAGCGCCATCACGCCGTCGACCTCGACCGAGCGCACGACGCCGGTGAAGCGGTTGCGCGCCGACAGCGCGGCTCCCGTCGTGTGGCGGCGCGGTCGGGCGCTGAGACGCTCGACCTCGCTGCGCGGCACGAGGCGCCGGTTGCGCTCGTCGCGCAGCGTGTGCAGCTTGCCCGCGCGATCCCAGCGGCGCAGCGTGTCGGCGCTCACGCCGAGCGCCGCCGCCGCTTCGCCGAGAGTCAGGGTCGCTGCCGCCATCTGCCTAAGCATTGCATGGGCAGGCGCGGCGAGGCGCCGGGCGGCTCAGCAGACCGGCCGGACTCTCTCCCCCTTCTCCGGCGCGTTCTCGCGCGACGTGGCCGAGCCGTCCGCGATGGCCCGTCTCATGTCGTCCAGGAACAGGTCGACCATGTCGCGGCTGAACGACTCCTTCACGACCATCCGCAGCACCTCGACGTGCTCGGCATCCGGTGGCAGCGAGTAGGCGGGCACGATCCAGCCGCGCTGTCTAAGGCGGTCCGACAACGCGTAGACGTCGTGCCGCTGCGGGTCCTTCGCACGCACCACCACGACCGGGAACGACTCGCGGTCGTGCAGCGCCTCGAACGCACCGGTCGCGAGCAGACCTTCGGTGAGCGCCTGCGCGTTGGCGACCATCGCCTGCGCGATCCGCGCATAGCCCTCGCGTCCCAGCCGCAGGAAGTTGTAGTACTGGAGGATCACGCTGTTGCTCGGGCGCGAGAAGTTGAGCGAGTAGTTCGGCATGTCACCGCCGAGGTAATTGATGTGGAAGACGAGCTCGTCCGGCAAGTCCGATCTGTCGCGGAAGACGACCGTCCCCATGCCCGGGTAGACGAGCCCGAACTTGTGGTTCGAGACGTTGATCGAGCGCACGCTCGGCAGCCGGAAGTCCCATGCGAGGTCGGGGCGTGTGAAGGGCGCGAGAAAGCCGCCGCTGGCGGCGTCGATGTGCAGCGGGATGCGCCAGCCGTGCTCCGCCTCCACCCGTTGCAGCAGCGCGTCGATCTCCGCCAGCTCGTCGATCTGGCCGGTGAAGGTCGTGCCGAGCAGGCCGCCGACGGCGATCGTGTTCTCGTCGACGACGGCCTCCACGTCGGCGGCGGACAGCGTGTAGGCGTCGGGCTTCATCGGCACCACACGCGGCTCGACGTCGAAGTAGCGCGTGAACTTCTCCCAGCAGGTGTGGACGTCGGCGCCGATCACGAGGTTCGGTCTGTCGATCGGGAGGCCCGCCGCTCTGCGCCGGTCGCGCCACGACTGGCGGTGCGCGAGCAGCGCGAGCATGATCGCCTCCGAGGAACCGATCGTCGCCGTGCCGACGGGCGTCGCGTCGTGCGGCGCGTGGAACAGCCTGCCGACCATCGTCACGACCCGCTCGTGAATCGCCTCCGTCTGCGGGTACTCGTCCTGGTCGATCATGTTCTTGCCGAGCGTCTCGGTCGCGAGTCTGTCGGCCTGAGGCTCCATCCACGGCGTCACGAACGAGGCCAAATTGAGCGCCGGGTTGCCGTCGAGGTTCAGCTCGTCGTGGACGAGGCAGTAGGCCGCGTCGGCGCTGATGCCCTCCTGCGGGATCGCGAACTTCGGCACCGGATGGTCGACCCAGCGCCCCGCGTAGGCACCGCTGTGGACACCGTCGTCCCCGGTCCTGACCTTGTGCATCGCGACTCCTCGCGTTCGGTGTGGTGGGGCTTGTCTCCCCACCCCGCACCGTTCGCTACCGCGGTGGGCGGTCCTGCACGCGGATCACGAGCTTCAGGCCCGACCACGTCGCGTCGATCGCGCACACCTTCACGTCCACGACGCCGGCGGCCAGCCCGAGCTCG
>DATHEP010000367.1:0-4570 GCA_035318525.1 Conexibacter sp. | reverse complement strand
CGAGCTGGTCGCCGAGCAGGGCGGGCTGCACGAGTTCATGCGCTGGCGGCAGCCGATCATCACCGACTCGGGCGGCTTCCAGGTCTTCTCGATGGGCCATGGCACGGTCGCCGACGAGATCAAGGGCCGCGCTCCGAGCGGCGCGGATCGGGCGGGCGCGATCCTGTCGATCGAGGAGGAGGGCGTGCGCTTCCGCTCCTACATCGACGGCGGCGAGCGCTTCATGGCGCCGGAGACGTCGATGGAGGTGCAAGCGGCGCTCGGCTCCGACATCGCGCTCGCGTTCGACGAGTGCACGCCCTTCCACGTCGACCGCGACTACACGGAGCGCTCGACCGAGCGCACGCACCGCTGGCTCGAGCGCTGCCTGGCCTGGCAGGACGAGCACGGCCGCGCCGACCAGGCCTTCTACGCGATCGGCCAAGGTGGCGTCTACGAGGACCTGCGGCGCGGCTCGACCCGCGTCGTGGCGCAGAGCCGCGCGCCCGGCGTCGCGCTCGGCGGCTCACTCGGCGCCGACAAGGCGCAGATGTACGAGGTCGTCGGCTGGGCGACCGCAGAGCTCGACGAGGTCGCACCCGACAAGCCGCGCCACCTGCTGGGGATCGGCGAGATCGACGACCTCGTGCGCGGCGTCGAGCTCGGCATCGACACGTTCGACTGCGCGATGCCGACACGCCTCGGCCGCCACGGCATGGCGATCGTCCCGGACCCGGCCAGACGCTGGCGCGTCGATTTGACGAAGGGCCGCTGGAAGCACGCGAACGAGCCGATCATGGACGGCTGCCCGTGCCCGGCGTGCTCCGGGGGGTACAGCCGCGCCTACCTGCACTACCTGTTCTCAGCACGCGAGCTGACCGCCCTGCGGCTCGTCACGCTCCACAACCTGTCCTACGTCGCGCGGCTGATGGCCGACCTGCGCGCGGCGGTCGCGGCGGGGAGGCTGGCGGAGGTCGCGGCCGCGGTGCGCGCGGGGGCGGCGCCCGGCTAGCGGGTGTTCTCGTCGATCAGGTCCTGCAGCTGCTGGATCGCCTGCTGCGCGTCGTCGGCGACGACCTGCTTGACGCGAACAGCGTTGCCGGTGTTGCCGGTCGCGACGATCGCGATCGCGGCTCCTGCTCCGAACAGCAGCGCCACGGCGAGGACCGCGACGAGCCGGCGCAGGCCGCGGCGACGGTGCGCGACCGCGCCGTCGCGGGCGGCCGGCCTGGCCGCCGGAGTCGGCGGAGGGGGGCGGCGGGCCGCCACGCGAGGCGGCGGCTCGCGTCTCGGCATGGCGCTCGTCGCGGCGGTGGGTGCGAGCACACGCGTGGCCGCAGTCGAGGCGGGGCCGGTCCCGGCCGGCCGGGCTGCCGGAGCGATCCCGCGTGCGCCGTCGCGGACCGTCCGCTCCAGCTCGGCGGCGCTCGCAGGGCGCTCCTCCGGCTCGAGCGCGAGCGCCAGCTCGATCGCGTGCGCAAGCTCCGCCGGCACGGCCGGATTCAGCTCGTCGAGCGCCGCCGGCAGCTCGCGCTGCTGCTTGAGCGCCAGCTCTGACAGCGACGTCGCCTCGTAGGGAAGGCGGCCCGACAGCAGCTGATAGGCGACGACCCCGAGCGAGTAGAGGTCGGCGCGCGGACCGGACGGCTCGCCGCGCGCCTGCTCGGGTGCGAGGTACGCGGCGGTGCCGAGCACCGAGCCAACCTGCGTGATCGAGGACTGCTCGGTCGCCTTGGCGATCCCGAAGTCGGCCAGCTTGACGCCGCCGTCGTCGGTCACGAGCAGGTTGCCGGGCTTGACGTCGCGGTGCACGACGCCGTTGCGGTGCGCGTAGTCGAGCCCGCGGCAGGCCTGCGCGACGATCTCGACCGCCTCCTCGACGTCGAGGTGGCCCCGCTCGCGCAGCAGCTCGGCGCACGATCTGCCTGGCACGGCCTCCATCACGATGAAGTGGTGGTGGGCGGCCTCGTCGAAGCCGAAGTCGAACACCTGCACGACGTTCGGATGCACCAGGCGCGCCGCGGCAAGCGCCTCGCGGCGGAAGCGCGAGACGAACGCCGGGTCGTCGGCGAGATGCTCGGCGAGCAGCTTGACGGCGACGTTGCGCTCCAGCCGGCGGTCGAGCGCCAACTGCACGGTCGACATGCCGCCGATCCCGAGCCGGCGCCCGAGCTCGTAGCGGCCGGCGATCACGGTGGTGCTCACTCGGTCGCTCCCTTCTTGACCTGTCCGGGCGCCGCGCCACCGGGGTTGCCCGGCGTGACCGGCGGCCCGTTGCCGGTGCCCGGCGTCCCACCGCCGTTGCCTGGCCCGCTCCCGCCGCCGTCGTCCGGTGGGGCGGTCGGCGTGGTCGGGGTCGTCGGCGGCTCGGTCGGCGTGGTCGGCTCGGTGGGCGTCGTCGGTACGGTGGGGGCGGTCGTCGTCGCGGTCGTGGTCGTCGGCACGGTCGTCGTCGTGACCGTCGTCGGAGTCGTGGTCGTCTCCGTCGTGGCGGTGCAAGTGTCGGCGACGAGCGTCGCGAGCGTCGCCGCACCCTCCTGCAGGTTGTCGACGAGCCGCTGGTCAACGGCGCCGGGCGGCAGCGCCGCGACACGGTCGGAGAAGCGCTGCGCGGCCAGCTCGGCGCTTGCCTCGTCGCCGCTCGCACAGGCGGATCGTGCCGTCGCGAGCGCCTCCTGGAGGCTCCCCGACTCGGAGCCGGAGAGGAGCCCGTTGCGGTCGCCGCAGGCGATGAGCAGGGCGGCGGCGCATCCGAGCACAGCGAGGGGGACGACCTTCAGGGCGAAGCGCATCGAGCGCCTAAGGCTACTGACCGTGCAGGAGCCGCTCGGCGAGCGAGTCGGGCAGGCGCGCGGCGCGGATCGCGGCCGCTGCCCCGGCGATGTCGTAGTCGGTGCGTTGGAATCTCGCCGTCCAAGCGCTCGTGTCGAGCAGCAGCCAGGCGGCGCGCGGATCGCCGTCGCGGGGCTGCCCGACGCTGCCTGGATTCAGCAGCCACTCGCCCTCGCCAAGGTCGAGCTCGGTCCCCTGCGGGCAGGTGTCGCCGGACGCCGGGACGCCGAGTCGGCGGGTGTAGTGCAGCGCGACGTGCGAGTGGCCGATCCCGGCGACGCGGTGCTCGAGCCGGTCGATGCACAGCTCCGCCTGCAACGAGGAGGTGACGTACTCCCACACCGGGTCGCGCGGGGAGGCGTGGTAGAGCCCGATCGCCTCGTCGAGCCGCTGTGGCTCCAGCGTGGCGAGGTACGCAAGACTGTCCGGCTCGATCACCTCCGTCGTCCAGCGGATCGCCAGCTCGGCGCCGCGCGTGAACTGGTCGTACGGGAGATCGCCGCGCACCGCGAGGTCGTGGTTGCCGGCGAGGCAGACGGCGACGTGCTTGCGGGCAAGCGCGACGCACGCGTCGGGCTCGGCCCCGTACCCGACGAGGTCCCCGAGGCACCACAGCTCCTCGGCGTCCGCCGCCTCGACCGCGTCGAGCACGGCCTCGAACGCGTGGCGGTTGGCGTGAACGTCGGCGACGATCGCGACGCGCATCGTCACGCCGCCGCTTTCGCGGCGGGGAGGATGTCGACGTAGACGAACCCGTCCCGCGTGACGACCTCGCCGGTCTCGACCGCGATCGGCCGATCGAAGACCGGTCCGGCGTGGACGAACGTGTGGAACTCGCCGTTCTCGCCGCAGGGGTCGACGCCGGCGGGCAGGTCGGCGAGCAGCGCGGCGTCGTAGGCGCGGCCGGCGAACGACGCATCGAGGGAGCGTGGGTCGACCGTGGCGACGATGGCGCGGAAGCTGCGCACGAACTCCTGCGCCAGCTCGCGCGTGTCCTTCCCCCACAGCGGGAAGACCGCTCTGCGACCCGTCGGCGCCAGGCGCTCCTCGCGGTAGGCGCGCACGTCGGCGAGGAAGAGGTCGCCGAACGCGACCTCGGCCACGGCGTCGAGCGGCGGCGCGGCGAGCGCCTCCGCCATCCGCGCCTCGTAGACGTCGTTCGGGCACGGCAGCGGGATTCGCACCTCGACGAGCGGGATCCCCGTCGACGCGGCCTGCGCCAGCAGCAGCTCCCGCCGCACGCCGTGGATGCTGATGCGCTCGACGCCCTCGGTGACCGTCGTGAGGAGGACCGAGGGCTCTCGACGGGCGGCGCGCAACGCTGCGAGCGCCAGCGCCGAGTCCTTGCCGCCGCTCCAGGCGAGCGCGAGGCTCACGGGTCCCGCCTGGTCCGTCGCCGCGCGCCTACTCGGGGCGCGGATCGTTCGGGCCGCCGAACTCGGGGAGGTTCTTGATCCCCTCGCTCGTCTGCCACTTCGAGTAGTTGTCCTCCATCGCGTCGATCAGCTCGCGCATGAAGCGCGGCGAGAGGTTCACCCGCGAGACGACGACGCCGGGGATCTCGTCGTCGTCGACCTCGTGGTCGACCCGGGCGAAGGTGATCGTGAACTCGTACTCCGAGTGGCTCACGTTCGCGAAGTTCGCGTAGACCCCGGCCATGAACTTCGGGGAGAAGTGGATGTTGATGTGGCGCTCGCGGTCGTCGTCGTCCATCGGGCTAGTATCGCACCCGTGAGGATCGTCGTCCTGGCCGTCGGCC
>DATHEP010000366.1:0-20064 GCA_035318525.1 Conexibacter sp. | reverse complement strand
CTGGCCGCGCACGCCGAGCAGCTGTGGCAGGGCTTCCCGGACGTGCGCGTCGAGCGCGCCGGCGAGCGCCTTGCCGATCCCGCCGGCCGCTTCGTCGCCGCGCCCTGGAAGCTCGCGGGGACGCATCGCGGCACGCTCGCCGATCTCCCCGCGACCAAGCGCTTCCTCGTCGTCCACGCGGTCCTCTACGCGGAGCTGCGCGACGGCCGCCTGCTGCGCGCGCGCACGTTCTTCGACCTCTACGAGGCGGCCGTCCAGCTCGGCGTGCTGCCGACGCACGGCACGGTCGGCGAGAAGGCGCTGCTGATGCTGCGCGGCTTCGGGCTGCGCTCGCGCGGAGACTGATCCGGGCGCCGTCCTGCCGCGCGGTCGTCCTGCGACCGCAGGGCAGGACGGCGCCCGGGCTCAGCCGCTCAGCGTGACGCGCACCGGCGCGTGGTCGGACAGGCCGCCGCGCTCCAGCACCTCGGCGCGCACGATCGGCTCCGGCCCGCCGTGCGCGAAGACGTGGTCGACACCGTGGCCGGCGGCGTGCAGGAAGCGCGACAGGTGGGGGCCGCGCACGTTGAAGTCGCCGCCGAGCACGAGCGGCGCGCCACCGGCCCAGCGCAGTGCCGCCGCGCGCGCCTGCGCGATGTCGGCCTCTGCGCGCTCCGCGTCGTGGACGCTCGCGTGGAGGTTGGCGAACCAGCGTCCCTCGCCGTCGCGGACGGCGTGCACCACGCGTCGCTCCGGCCATGTACGCAGACGCCGCCGCGCGTGCGTCGAGATCCCGCCGAGCTCGCGCACGAGGATCGCGTTGCAGCCGCCGCCGTTCGACCGCATCAGCTCGGGCCGGTTGCGCGCGAGCGCGCGCCGCAGCCTCGGCAGCGCGTTGCGAGAGGTGAGTGCGTGGCGCGCCTGCGCGCCGCACGGAGTCGCGAGCTCGGCGGGCCACCACGGCGGCACCTCCTGCAGCAGCGCGACGTCCCACCGCCAGCTCGCGAGCGTGGCCGCGAACTCGTCGAACAGGTTCTCGTTGCGCGCGGGAAGCGCACGTCCGTGGAACAGGTTCCAGGTGAGGACGCGCAGCTCCATCTGCGGACCGTACACTTGCGCGCTTGCCGCGCCACTTCCTCACCGGCGAAGAGCTGAGCCGCGACGAGCTGCTCGCGCTGCTCGAGCGCGCGATCGAGCTGAAGGCCGAGCCGCTCGCCTCGCGCGCGCTCGCGGGGAAGCACGTCGCGCTGATCTTCCAGAAGCCGTCGACGCGCACGCGCATCTCGTTCGAGACCGGCGTCGTCGAGCTCGGCGGCCACCCGCTGATCCTGCGCCAGGACGAGATGCAGTTGAGCCGCGGCGAGTCGCCCCGCGACACGGCACTGATCCTCTCGCGTCACGTGCATGCGATCGGGATCCGCACCGGCCCTGACGCGCTCGTCGAGGAGCTTGCCGCGCACGCGACGGTGCCGGTCGTGAACATGCTCACCGCCGGTCACCACCCCTGCCAGGCGCTCGCCGACCTGGTGACGCTGCGCGAGACGTTCGGCCGCTTGGAAGGCCTCACGCTCGCGTACGTCGGCGACGGCAACAACGTCGCCCGCTCGCTCGCGATCCTCGGCGCGCTCGCCGGCGTGGAGGTGCGGATCGCCGCGCCGGCCGGCTACCAGCTCGAGCCGGTCGCGGGCGCGCTGCTGACCGACGACCCGCACGAGGCCGTCGTCGGCGCGCACGCCGTCTACACCGACGTGTGGGTCAGCATGGGCGACGAGACGACGGCCGACAAGCGTCGCGCGGCGCTCGAGCCGTACCGCATCGACGACGTGCTGCTCGACCGCGCCGCGCCCGACGCGATCGCACTCCACTGCCTTCCCGCACACCCCGGCGAGGAGATCACCGCAGAGGTCCTGTATGGACCGCGTCAACGCATCTGGGAGCAGGCCGAGAACCGGCGTCATGCCCAGAAGGCCCTTCTCGACTTCCTGCTGCGGTAGCCTCGCGCCCAACCGGTCCGTCCGTCCATACCGAGGAGCGTCATGCCGCAGCCGAAGAGAAGAGCGACCGCCGCCGCCAGAAGCGCGTCAGCGAGACGGTCGAGAGCTGCCGCCGCGAGAAGACCGGCCGCGAGAAGAGCGCCGGTCCGCAGAGCCGCGGCGAGAAGATCAGCCGCGAGAAGAGCGACCAGGAGAGCGGCGAGAAGACCCGCCGCCAGAGCGGCGCGCAGAGCGGTTGCCAGCAGAGCCGCGAGAAGAGCCCCCGCTCGCAGAGCCGCGGCGAGAAGAGCTGGCAGAAGAGGAGCCAGAAGAGCAGCCGCCAGGCGAGCCGTCGCGAGAAGAGGACCCGCGCGGAGAGCGACGCGCAGAGCGGCCGCCCGCAGAGTCGCCGCGAGAAGGCCCGCCGCCAGACGCGCGGCGAGACGCGGTGCGAGAAGAGCGACGAGAGGCGCTCGCGCAAGAAGAGCGGCCAGTCGATCAGCCACCGCGTCCGCTCCGCCGAAGGCCACCGGCGCCGCCGGCGCGCGTGACGCTGACCCGGTCGGCCAGCTCGTCGACGCGCTGCGCGAGCAGTTGCACAACCGCGTATTCGAGCCGCGCGACCTTGTCGTGCTCGCCGCGGGCGTCATCCAGGAGGCAATGGACGAGGCAGTCGAGAGGGGCCGCATGACGAGGGGCGACGCGAACGACCTCGTCGGCGATCTCGTGCGCAGAGGCCGCGCGCAGACCGACGACGTGCTCGGCAACCTCGACGAGCTGCTTGGCAAGGGCCTCGACCAGCTCGAGCAGCTGACGCGCAAGCTCGACGGCAAGGCCGCGAGAGCGCGCCGCGCCGACTCGGTCGAGCGCCTGATGAGAAGCGCCGACCGCGCGGCGAGAGTCGTCAGCGCGGCGACCCGCAGACGGTAGGAGCGACGCCGCCTCGGCTAGGTCAGCCGGGGCGGCGCTCCACCGCGCGACCGTCGACCTGCGGCGCGTCCAGCCCAAGGTCGACGAGCAGCGCGCCGAAGTCCAGCTCCGCGCCTGTCAGCTCGCCGAGCAGCTCCTCGGCGCTCAGGCGCTGGCCGTCGCGCCACAGCGCGCGCAGCGCGTCGCCGGCCTCGCGCTGCGCGAACCACTGCTCGCCGAAGCGCTCACGCAGGTGCGCGCGCAGATGCGTCTCCAGAGCCCAGGCGCGCAGGTAGGCGGCCACGTAGAAGCCCGGGTCAAGGTCGGCCAGGTACGTCTCCTCGGGCCACCCGACGCGCGCGCCGGTGCCGAGCAGCGCGGCATAGCGTGCGCGCAGCGCGCCGTCGTCCGGCGGGTCGGTGTCGTGCACGTCGAGCTCGTACGCGAGCTTCGCCGCGTAGCGGCGCAGGTAGATCAGCCGCGTCGCGCGTGCGTGCGCGGCAAGCGCACCGTCCGCGTCCTCGACGCCGAGCCGCACGCGCAGCCATGCCGGATCCTCAGCGAGGTGGTCGAACAGGAACGCGAACGCCTCCGTGACCGCGTTGTCGCCGAGGTGGCGGTACTCGAACGCGAGCTGCGGATCGACGTGCGCGTAGTGCTGCACGTGGCCGCCCTCGTGCAGCAGCGCGGTGAAGTCGTCGCGCCCGCCGACGGGCGGCAGCACGAGCCGCACGTCCTGCGGCACGCGCACCGGCACGCAGAAGGCGCGCGGCGACTTGCCGGGGCGCGACTCGACGTCGAGCAGCACGTTCGGCTGCCGCGCGGGATCGACGCCGAGCCCCGCGAGCGTCGCCTCGAAGCTCGGCATCAGCGCCGCCGCGGAGAAGGCAGCGTCCGCCTCCTCGAAGCGGAACAGTCGCGGCAGGTCCGCACGCGCAAGGTCGTCGAGGGCGATGCCCAACGTTCGTTCGGCGACCGGTCCGACGAGGTCCGAGTACGGCTCCTCGGTCGCCGCGCTGAAGGCGCTCGTCGCGCGCGACAGGCGGTCGAGGTCGAGGCCCTTGAGCTGCTCGCAGAGCGCGCGGTAGCTCGGCCAGCCCAGCTCGCGGGTCGTCGCCCGGGTGCGTTCGAGCGCCTCGCGGTAGAGCGGGTTGAGGTGCTGCTCGGTCGCCTCCAGTCGCGCCGACTCGATCGCGGCGCGGCGATCGCGGTCGGGCTCGTTGGCCTGCACGATCGTCGCCTCGCGGAAGGGGATCGCCTCCCCGTCGCCGTCGATCGACAGGCGGATGCCGGCCTCGCGCTGCGCCAGCTCGGCCTCGAGGTCGGTGCTGAGAAGCCCGACGTGGCCCTCGACCGCGAAGTCGAGCAGCATGCGTGCCCGGCGCGTAGCGTCCTCCCCCCGCACGCTCGCCGCGTCCGCCTGCTCGCGCAGCCGCGCGACCGCGTCGGCGGTGAACAGCGCCTCGTGCCGCGCGTAGATCGCCTCGACCTCGAAGCCCTCCTTCAGCCCCGCGAAGTGCGCGTGGTACTCCGCGCCCAGCTCGGCGACGAACGTCTCCGCCCGGGTTCGGTATGCGGCGAGGTCCATGAGCGTGCGATGCTAGCCGCAACATGTCCGTCCCGATGACACGAGCCAAGCGTCCCGCCCGCGGCGAGGAGTGGGAGCTGACGATCGACTCGCTCGCGTTCGGCGGCAACGGCGTCGCGCGCAACGACGGCTACGTCGTGTTCGTCGTCGGCGCGGTGCCCGGCGACCGCGTGCGCGCGAGAATCACGCGTCCCAAGCGCGACTACGCCGAAGCGATAACGGTCGAGATACTCGAGCCGAGCCCCGAGCGGATCCCGGCGACCGCGCCGCACCCCGGCGTCCCGTGGCAGGTGCTGCCCTACGAGCGGCAGCTCGAGGTCAAGCAGCAGCAGGTCGAGGACGCGCTGCGGCGCATCGGCAAGCTCGACGGCTTCGAGATGGAGCCGATCGTGCCAGCGGTCGAGCAGTGGCGCTACCGCAACAAGCTCGAATACTCGTTCGGCAGCGACGACGACGGGAGCCTCGTGTTCGGCTTCCACGCGCCCGGCCACTGGGAACGGATCGTGCCGATAGACGACTGCCTGATCGCGTCGGAGCGCTCGAACGTCGCGAGCCGCCAGGTGCTCGCATGGTGCCTTGAGAGAGGGCTCACCGCCTACGACCGTCGCACGCGCGAGGGCTTCCTGCGCAACCTCGTCGTGCGCGAGGGACGGCGCACGGGGCAGATCCAGGTGCGACTCGTGACGATGCCGGGTGAGCTCGACGTCGACGGCCTGGCCGAGGCGGTCGACTGCAACGGCCTGCTGTGGACGCAGTTCGACGGCGTCGGCGAGACGACCGCGCTCGGCGACACCGAGCTCGTCGCCGGCAGCGACTACCTCGACGAGGAGCTGAGCGGCCTGCGGTTCCGCATCTCGCCGCACGCCTTCTTCCAGACGAACACCGAGATGGCTGAGAAGCTGTACGCGCTCGTCGGCGAGTACGCGGCGCTGAGAGGCTTCGAGCGCGTCTACGACCTCTACTGCGGCATCGGCACGATCGGCTTGACGCTGGCGCCGCGCGCGGCCGAGCTGTGGGGGCTGGAGCTGATCGAGCCGGCGATCGGCGACGCGATCTCGAACGCGCGCATCAACGAGATCGACAACGCGCGCTTCTTCGCGGGTGACGTGCGGCTTGCGCTGAGAGAGCTGGTGAGAGAGGCCGGCTCGCCGAACGTCGTCGTCGTCGACCCGCCGCGCGCGGGCCTCTCGCAGAAGGTCGTCAGACGCATGATCGACGCCTCGCCGAAGCGGATCGTCTACGTCTCCTGCAACCCGACGACGCTCGCGCCGAACGCAGCGCAGCTCGTCGAAGCCGGCTACGTGCTGCGCAGAGTGACCCCCGTCGACATGTTCCCGCAGACGCCGCACATCGAGTGCGTAGCTCTGCTTGAGCGAGGCCCGTAACCACAGGGTCTTTGCTAGGGCAGGTACCAGCGGGGTACCACGCCGCACGCAGGGCTGATGGTGCACGGTAATTCCGGGGACAGGAGGTATAGGGTTCCCGCTGTCGAACGCTACGCCGACATGACAGGCACCTTTTCCATCACTGCAACGACCGGCATGGCCACGGGAAAAGTGAACGCCGGTGAGAACCTCGCGCCGTCTGCCAACGGCACGACCATCATGGTTCCCACCAGCGCCGCTTCATCAAGCAAGCACGTCCGTCGCGCTCACCTGCGCGTAGTTCGCTAACTGCCGTTACGCGACGTTGGACTGGACCGCCGGCCGGGTCGTGAACCCGAGGCGCCAGTCCTCGTGCGTCTCGCCATCCACGTAGAGGCGCCATTCGTAGCGGCCATCCGGCGGAATCGGCTGAGGCGGCAGGTTCAACGCGATCGGGAATGTGAGCGGCGTCCCGCGCTTCGTTCCCGGCGCTGGGGCCACGTCGAAGTGACCCTCGACCACAATGGGCACTTCGCCGCCTTCAGCGCTCGGCCCGAGAACCGGCTGACCTTCCGAGTCGATCAGCTCAAAGCGGATCTGGTGCTGAACTCCCGCGGCGTCCCACGGAAGCTCGATGGCTCCAGCGATGGCGACCGGGGACGGGTCCGGTCCCATGACCGTGATTCCACCGCCGATCATGTTGACCAAGCCCTGTGCCTCTTGCACGAACTGGGCCAACAGCAGAGATACCTTCACGTTGCGGATCACCGCAACCTCCTTATCCAGAGCGCCTGCTCACCCTGTCGGCAACCAGCGCGCGCAGGCGACAGTACGACCGCGCGCGGACGGAAAGGAGCGTATTGGGGGGAGGCGTGTGGCTCGGGAGGGGTGGCACGCGCATGATGGCTAGCTGCCCGGACGGAAAGTCGCCCACGCTCATCCGCCATCTTCCTAGGGATCGCGGGCCGAGCTGTCCCAGGCTGGTCGGGGCACACGCCCACGTCCCAAGGAGGACAGCATGCCCGCCACCGCCACCAAGCCCGCTCCCAAGGCCGCCAAGGCCAAGCCCGAGCCACAGGGCGTAGGGATCAAGGAGCTGGCCGACCACCTCGGCATCGATCCGCGAAGCCTGCGCGGCTTCTTGCGGCGCACGCAGCGTTCGGTCGGTCGCGGCACCCGCTACGAGTGGCCGTCGCTCAGAGACGCCGCGGTCAAGAAGATCGTTGCGGACTGGAGGGCAGCACAGGCCGAGGCCGACGACGCTCCGGAGCGGGCCGCATGACGGACCACGAGAAGCTGGCCCGGCTGCGCGTTGCGGTCGGTGACGCTCTGGAAGAGCTGGAGGGCATCGACCGCCCCGCCATCGACCAGGCGCGGCGGCTGCTCGAAGACGGCCTGCGCGAGACGCAGGGAGCGGAGCCGCAGTCATGACGACGGACCCGGCACTTCAGGAGGAGCAGATCAAGGGCGCGATCATGGTCATTCTCGTTGCCGACTATCCGGTGGCGCTGACCGAGGACGAGATTGAGCGAGAGGTTGGCGAGCGGCGCTTCCTCATCGTCGATGCCCTTCGCCGCCTCGACAGCGAGGGCTTGATCCATCGCTCGGACCGCTTCGTCTTCGCGACGCGTGCCGCGTACCACGCCGGCAAGCTCGAATACGCCTAGCAGCCGACGGCCCCGCCCTCCTCAGCGGGGCTGTCGTGTGTCGTGCGCGTGGCTAAATGCAGGGACGTCGTGGGAGGCTCGCTGGCGCTCGCACCCGCGTACGACTACCCACCGGCGCGCGCAGGCGTCCTGCGCCAATCCCTGCCGCCTCCTACGGCGAGGTACACCCGACACGCACCTCCGCTTGGCGTCGGCTTGGCCCCCGCTGCCCCTCAGCTGTCACCAAAATCGAGCGCGAACGCGCCAGCTTCTCCTAACGTTAGGAATGCGCGCGCGAGGCCAGATCCACATTTGAGTCGGGACGAATCGCTGTCATAAGGTTTGACCTATGCCTGCTCACACCAACAACGCGCCGCAGTCGTGGCTCGCGGTAGCTCGGCGAGCGCGTCGCCTCTCACAGCGCCAGCTGAGTGCGCTCTGCGGCCTGAGCCAGCCCGCCATCTCGCACATCGAGGTCGGGGTACCAAGCCGCGTACCGTGACGAAGCAGGCGCTCGCTTCTGCGCTCGACTACACAGTCGTGGAACTGTTCCCGCCGCCAGGTCGTCCTTCTCCGTCCGCTGAGCTGCGGGACTGGGCACGCGCTCTCAACGGGAAGGGGCAGTCGTGAAGACACGCGACGAGGCCGAGGCCGCGGCCGCCTTCTACGAGCGGACCGGGCAGATCGATGCCGCCTACTCGAAGCAAGACCCCACCCAATGGAAGCCGCTCGTGCTTGTCCACGAAGATGGGCGGGTCATCGGTCGCGAGCAGCCACCGAAGTGGTTTGCCCGGAAGGTGGCTGCGGCTCAGTGTCCAGCTTCGCAACCACGGATGCAGCGTCCGGTTGCTCGTTCTCGTGAGCGGCGCGCTCATCGCACGTCACGGACGCGGCGGGCGGGACCGGACGACGACTCAGGAGAACCAGAGCCAGCATCCGATGCGCTGACGTTCGCGGCGCATCTGCTGGACCATCTGAAAGCGTTCGACGCGGTTCTGCGGTCCGAGTTTCGGGACCTGCACAGCCTCAGCGCCGTGACGTACGACCTCCTGAATCGGGAGGTCGCCGCGATGCGCGAGGCGGTCGGGCTCTTTCTGGAGACCGAGCGCGTCGCCGAGGCGGTGGCCGACGCATGAGCGGCGCGCGTCTCAAGCCGCCGGAGACCTGGGGAGACGTAGTCACGAATGTCCGGTCGCGTGATCCCGACGCTGATCTGGAGCAGGTCTTCCGCGCCTACCGTCGCTGGGCCTCGTCCAATGGCAACGGATCGAATGGCCATGCGGACGGCCATCCCGGTGACGACTTCGAGCACGAGGTCGCCGACTCGGTCCGGCGGATGGAGATCCGCGACACAGCAGTCCGTCGGTACCGCGCCTCGACGCAAGAGGCTCTGGACCTTCCGCCGACGGGCTGGACACTGACGGAGGCGCTGAAGGATGCGCCGGAGGAGGTCGCCTTCACGATCGACCATCTGCACGTCACGGGCGGCAACACGCTCGTCGTCGCGAAGTACAAGACAGGCAAGACGACGCTCGGCGGCAACCTCCTCAAGGCCCTTGCGGACGAGACGCCCTTCCTCGGCGTCTTCGATACGCACTTCGCCGAAGGCCGCGTTGCCTATCTGAACTACGAGCTGAGTCCGTCTCAGTTCGTCACATGGCTGCGCGACCTCGAGATCGAGAATGCCGACCGCATCGTTCCAGTTCAGCTTCGCGGCAAGCGGCTGCCGTTCTGGGTGCCCGAGGCGCGCGATCGATTCGCGGCATGGCTGCGGGCCAACGAAGTGCGAGCGCTGGTGCTCGATCCTGTCGGACGCGCTTGGCGCGGCCTGGTCGAGAACGAGAACGACAACGCCAACGTTCGCGACTTCACGGACGCACTCGATGAGCTGAAGGCAGCGGCCGACGTCGCCGACTGCTGGATCGCCCACCACACCGGACGGAAGGAGCACGAGCAAGACGCCGAGCACAGCCGAGGTGCCACGACGCTCGAAGACTGGATGGACGTTGGCTGGTACCTGACGAAGGAGCGCGACGGCACCCGCATGTTCCGCGCGGACGGGCGCGACGTGGATGTCCCGACGACCGCCCTCTCGTACGAGCAAGCCACCCGCGAGGTCTTCTTCACCGGACAGACGCGCGCCCAACGCCGCAAGTCGGGCGACATGGTCAAGGCGCTCATGGCGCTGCGGGAGCTTGATCACGCGGAAGGCCGCTACCCAGCTCCGGTCAGTGTGTGGCGCGAGGCCATCGAAGGCATCGGCAAGGACACGCGAGGCCCCGTCATCAAGGCAGCGGTGGCGGACGGCTACGTCAAGGTCGAGCCAGGCGAGAAGAACGCCAAGCTGCATTCGCTCACGAAGAAGGGGCGAGTCTTCCTTCGCGAGCACGAGGAGGGCGATCGATGACGCCCCGCTTGCCCGCTTGCCCGTGGTTGCCCGCTGCTTGCCCCGGGCAACCAGTCAAAGCTGTTTGCCCGCTGCCCTATAAGGGCGGGCAAGCAGACACCACCAATCACCTTGATCTGTCCCTGCTTGCCCGGGTTCGGGAGGCGTCGGCCAGAGGGGTGCTCGCAGGACCGAGCGTCAGGGGACCTGGTGGTGCCCCCTGTGCGCTGGGCGTCATCCGAGGCGGTGCAACACGAGCGGCTCCTTCCTACTCGTGTCGTCCGCTCTCGTCCTGCGGGCACCCCTGTGGTCGGCGCGGGAGGCGGTCATGAGCGCCCGGACGGCAGGGAGGCGTATGGGCCGCTCGGGCGCTGCCACCCCCGCCATATCCGCTACCGAGGGCGCGCAGGCTCCTAGGGACGCTGCCAGCGCTCCTGGGACAGCGACGACGCGGCTGCTTACCGCCGCCGAACTCGCCGAGCGTTGGCAGGTGCGCCCGAAGCAGGTCTACGCACTCGTGAACCGGGGCGACGTGCCGTGCATCTTCATCGGCCGCTACCGCCGCTTTCGCCTGGAGGCAATCGAGGCATGGGAGCGCGCGCAGGAGGGGCGATCTAATGAAGGGTGAGTCGGCAGCCCGTCGATTTGCAGGCTTCTTGCGCACCGGGTACCGGGGGAGGGACCAGCGGAGGCGCTGGAACACGCTTCATGGTGCCCCGACCCGTCATGGTGCGCTGGGGAGCGAGGGCAGCTCCGGTGCCTGACCGCGACCGGGACCGCACGTCCAAGGCCGGACGGCGAGGCGAGTACACAGGTCCCATCTGCGGAGGCAAGACCCGCGGCACGCGGAAGGGCGGGGAGTGCCAGCAGCCGGCGGGGTGGGGCACGACTCATCCCGGCTACGGACGCTGCAAGTTGCACGGCGGCTCGACCCAAACACAGACCGTCAAGGCTCTGGGCGAGATGGCACGGGATGAGGTGCTGCGCGCGACAGGCGTACCGGTCTTCGTCCGCAAGGTCGACCGCGAGGTGATCCGTGCCGTCGCGCTCGCGGTGGTGAATGCACTCGACCTGAGCGTGGACCAACAGGTGCTCGCTCGCGAAGTGCTCGCGTCCGAGATCGCCGGCCTCCAGACAGTGAGTCTTGCGCGCGCCAAGCGGATCGAGCAGCACGAACGCGCGCGGCATCGGCGCAAGGACGAAGACGACCACTCGGCGCTTGCGCCCTCGGCCGAGGAGGACGCGGCGCTCCAACGAGTCGAACGGCCGCACCTGATCCGCCGCAAGAAGAGAACCCACAACACACAGGAGGACCGATGAGCAGTTCCACAGGGCGTCAGCCACGTGATTGCGAGCTGAACGACGGCGACCGAAACGTCATGACCCGAAAGGGATGGCTGCCGGTCACGACCTTCCCCGAGCTGGAGGAGATGCGTCAGCGCCATGAGGCGCTGATCGACATGCGCCGCAGACAGCAGGCGCAAGTCGTCGCGCTGCGCCGGCGCTTCGACCAAGAGGACGAGGCGAAGGGCGAGGCGCTGCGCGACGGCTATCGCGACGGCAAGAAGCCGAAGCTGCCCCAGGTCACGACTCCCGAGGAGCGGGACCGGTTGCTGAGAGAGGCCAAGGAGCACGCCGAAGCGGCCGCCGAGGTGGCGCTCGACTACGCCTACGAGGTGCGCGAGCGTCTGCGTGGGCCGCTGCCTGACGGGTGGCAGCCGCACATCGCGCTCCAGCAGTTCGCGGTGCCGCCCAACGGCATCGGTGCGGCGCTCATGGGCGAGCTGCGCGACTTGGAGGCCACGATCCAGGCTCGGGCGCAGGAGGCGCAGCGCATTCTGGAGGAGGCCGGTCACGAGCTGCGGACGCTGCATCCGCTCAAACACTGGATCGCCGCGAATGCGAACGGGGCGCAGGGCCAGATCCTGCCCGGGACCGATTTCGAGGTGCCGCCGACGCACACGCCCGGAAGCAAGCCGCGCGATCTGCACGTCCCCGGCTGGTGGCCCACCGACGATCCGGGCGCGGGCGTCGAGCAGCCCATCGCCGAGATCAAGCCCGACGAAGACGGAACGGTGGACCTGTCCGACCCGTGGTTCAAGGAGCGCGACGCCGAATCCGTCGCCAGAAAGGAGCTGTAAGAGATGTCCGACCGCAATGAGCGCTTCATTAGGGGCACGCTCGATCGGGCCGTCCGAACGGGACGGATCAACGAGACCGAGCGCAGCAAGTGGGCGGCAAAGCTCGCCCGCGATCCCGTGGCGACGGCAATGGACCTCGCCGGGCCGAAGCGCGCGACGACGAGCGCGCGGCCCGAGCCTGTGAGGCCGAAGTCGGCCAAGCCCAAGAAGCCCGCCCGGCAGAAGTCGAAGACCCGCACTCAGGGAACCGGCCTGCTGCCGGAGCTCCGCGACCGCAGCACTACCGCCGCGAATCCGCGCGAGCGAGATCGCATCGTGAACGACGCCATCAAGGCGGGCAAGATCGCCAAGTCGGAGCGCAGCCGCTACAAGGAGATGTACGACCGCGATCCGGTCAGTACGCGACTGCTGCTGTCGAAGCTCACGGGCTGCCCGCCGCCTGTGACCGCAGCTCGACGCCGGTCCGGCACGGGCCTGCTCAAGGAGCTGGATCGATGACGGCTGTCCTCGCGAACGTAGGCGCTATCGCTCTCGGCGTCGCTCTCGCGCTCTGGCGCCAGCGTGGACACAGGGAGCACGAGGAGAAATGACCAGCGTCGTTGAGGCACTGCCAGAACGCGTCAGAGCGTCGGGGCTTGCTCGTGCCTTTGGATCGCGCCCTTCCCCGTCCTATGGTCGTGCCGACCGCATAGGTAGCGCCCGCACGGTTGCAGCCGCCGGGCGCCCGGCACCAAGGAGCTAGCCCCTGATGCACCACCAGACTACCCCTACCGTCAGCGGGTCGGTCTTTCGGCGCGAGCGTAAGCGCGGCCCTGTCTGGTACGCGAAGTGGCGCGTGAACGGACGCCAGCATAAGAAGCTCATCGGCCCTGTGTGGACCGAGCGCGGCCGACCTCCGCAGGGCTTCTACACCCGGAAGATGGCCGAGGCCGTCCTCCATGCCTGGATGACCGACGCACGACGCGGCGCGCACGACGACCCGATCACGGGACGCACGATGACCTTCGAGGCGGCGTGCGAGGCGTGGCTGTCCTACGTCGAGCACGACAAGGGCCGCGCCTCGACTACCGTCGGCGACTACCGGCGAACGTGCAAGAACCACTTCTGGCCGGAGTTCGGCCCTGACACGCCGGTCAGGTCGATCACCAAGCGCGACGTGGAGCGACTTCGGGGCCGGCTGCTCGAGGAAGGGCGCATGACGCGCGCGAGCATTCACAAGGTGCTCGTCCTCCTGCATGGCTGCATGAAGTACGCCAAGCGCCAGGGCTGGATCACGAGCAACCCGTGCGAGGACGTGGAGCGCGTCACGGTCAAGAAGTCGGGCGACTTCCAGATCCTGTCCGTCGAGGAGGTTCACGCGGTCATCCGTGCGGCCGAGACGGAGCAGGACGCGGCCATCTTCGCCGTCGCCGCGTTCGCCGGACTGCGTATGGGCGAGTTGCGCGCCCTGCGATGGCGGGACGTGGACTTCGCTAACCACACGCTCCACATTCGCGCGAACTACACGCACAGTCAGGAGCGCGTGCCGAAGTCGGGCAAGGTCCGTGCGGTGCCCCTGATCGACTTGGCGGCCGCTCGGCTCGACACCATCAGTCGCCGCGAGCTGTTCACGCAACCAGGCGATCTCGTCTTCTGCAACCCGCTCGGGTCGTACGTCCATGAGGGCGACTTGCGCCGGCGCTTCTACGCCGCCCTGCGCGTTGCCGGCCTCGGCCACAAGCGGCACGAGACGAAGCCGATCGTCTTCCACGACCTCCGCCACACGTTCGGCACCTTGGCTGTGAAGGCGTGGGACCTGGCGACCGTCCAGGGCTACATGGGACACAGCGACATCGCGACGACCATGCTGTACGTCCATCACGTTCCCAAGACGGAACACGCCGACCAACTCGGGAGGCTCGTAGGACGCCAGGAATGCCCGCGGTCAGCGACCCAACCACTTGATCGTTACGCCGTGAGCGGTTAGTGCTCTGTCGTGACGTCTCCAGCCGCGCCCGACAGCGGCGGGCTCACTCGACCGACACCGCGATCACGACCCCTACGACGATCAGCGAGACATAGAACGGTCCGATGGACCACGACGTCCAGACAGGCGGCCCCGGGACAAACCGGTTGATCCATCGCGGTGTTGATGGTCCCCATTCTTCGGTCGACTCGTCGGGTCGGCCAGACGGCACGTCATCTGGGTTGAGGGAGAACACCGCGATCTCACTAGCCCCCTCGGCGACTGCCTTGTATAGACGCCGGAACCGCTTCTCCTGCCGCAGGTAGTTCGCATCCAAGTAGGCGAACAGCAGGACTGCTGCGATACCGAGCAACGCCACGGAGCAATGTCTCTGCGTGAGGGCGTAGCCGTACGTTGCGGTGACCACCGGCAGCATCCAGCTCTTAGTAGTCGTCGAGGCCGCCGACATCCGCGTGATCGTGGCCTGGATGAAGTCCAGATGCTTGCGGCGATCTTCGGGCTCGATCCTGGCGTTACCCGTGCCGCTGCTCACCGACGCATCTCCTCGCGACATGCAGATCGCAGCGCCTCCCAGGCAGCGTCTTTCTGTCGCTCCGTATATGCCGTCTCCGGAGGCCAGATTCGACCAAGCTCATCGTCTGCCCATCGCGGAACGACGTGGACGTGTAGGTGAGCCACTGTCTGCGTTGCAACCGCGCCGTTGGACTGGATGACGTTCAGGCCTTCTGGCTGGAGCGCTCGCTGCATCACTCTCGCGAGACGCACGATCACGCGAGCAAGGTGCGCCGCCGTGCTGGCATCGAGGCTCCAGATGTCAGGAATATGGTGCCGCGGTACGACGAGCGTATGGCCGAGCGTCGCAGGCTCGGTGGGAAAGAAGGCTACGACCTGCTCATCGCGGTAGACCTCGCGCGCATCCGGATCGTCCCGCTCGACGATCTCGCAGAACGGGCAGTCAGCTTCGCTTGTACGCGCCATCGACCCAGGTCGTGAGGTTCTCCTTGATGCTCGCGTACACAGTTGCACTGTTGGAGCCGCGAGGCGTGTACAGGGGAACGTGGTCGCCGACCGTGCCGCCTCCTGGCAGCGCAATCTGAGCAAAGGGGTTCGCGCCGGGGCTATCAGTCTTTCTTGCACGATCGGCGAGCCCGTTGATGCGGATACCGACAAGCGGCTTTCTTCTATTCCAGGCGTACACGATCTCGTGCTTGACCCATGGTCGTTTCGCTGTCTCCGCTCCGACAAGCACGACGGCGGCGGACTTGTACGCCATCTGCTCGGCGATCCACTTCTCGATAGCTGCTCTGCCTCTTCTCTTGATCTCCTCCCATTTCTGGGCGTTGAGAATCGGCTGTCCCTCCAGCGCACCCATCTTGAGGATCTGTTGGATACGCCACGCATCGCGCTCGTAGTGGAAGCTGTAGAACACCGTTTTCGCCATCTGGCTCCTCCTCGGGCTCGGTTGCGTCGGGCGACTGTACGCCGACTATCGGACGCGAACACACGTTCCGACAAAATCCTGGTCCATAGACGGTGGGAAAGACGTCGTGGTTGCGGCTCTTATGGATCCACTCGGACGCGGTCAGGCCGGGAAGTCAACTTGCGGCGGCGAGCAGGCGCGAGCGCCCCAGCCTATGGCAACGGTTCAGTCGGTGCATCGGTTCGCCGCTGGTACCCACGACCGTTTCCAGCCCGAGTACCGCGCGCGGGTACCAGACTGAGCGGAACCGAGCGGTACTGGGCGTCGGGAGGTGCCGGCAGAAGCCGGCAGAGCCCCGAGCGGCCCCCCAGCCCAGCCACATCGAGTGCGTGGCGCTGCTGGAGCGCGGCTGACCGCACCCGGCCGGGCGGGGGAGCCCGCAGCTTTCGTGCAGGAACCGGCTGCTCGGGCGCCAAGATCACACCGCAGGTCCTTCGGTGTTCGCGGCCGACGTAGGCTCGCGCTCGCCCCATCCCCCACCCGAGGAGCGTTCATGGCTCGTCGTTCCCGTCTGCTCGGCACCGCGCTCGCGGTCGCCGCCGTCGCATCCGTGGCGGTCGTTCCGGCTGCCAGCGCGCAGACGCAGAGATGTCCGAGATTCTGGGTCGTGAGAGACGACCCGGCCGCCGACTTCGTCGCGGGCAGATACTTCCGCCTCAACTTCGCGCCGAGAATCAGCACGCTCACCTGCGACTACACGTACCACGTGTTCCGCAGCTACCTGTACGAGCCGGACACGCACACCGGCTGGGCCGTGCAGCCGCTGAGAGGCGAGCTGAGAGGCCAGCTCGGCAAGCGCTTCGTCAAGAGAGGCACGAACGGCAGAGTCGGTTTCGACGTCTTCGCTCCGGCGCCGACGTCCTGACCTGCCCCTGAGTCGGGCCGCCGGCGCGGCCGCGCTCACACGCGCGGTACCGTGCCGGCGGTGTCGACCACCGTCACGATCGCTGAGCTGACGATCGCCGACGAGCCCGCCACGTGGGCGGCGCTCGGGTTCGCGGTCGACCGCGACGCATGCCGCATCGGCGCCGTGCCGATCCGCCTCGCTGGCCGCGCCGCCGGCCGCGGGATCGTGAGCTGGACGCTCAGCGGCGCAGCGAGCGACGAGCTCGACGGGCTGCCGACCGATCATGAGACCGCCGCGCGCGCCGAGGCGCCGCCGGTCGCTCCGCCGTCCGGCGACACGCCCGGACCGACGGGCACCGTCCCGCCGGCACACCCCAACGGCATCGCCGGCTTCGACCACCTCGTCGCGATCTCACCCGCGCTTGAGCGCACGATCGCCGCGCTCCAGGCCGCCGGCCTCGACCTGCGGCGCATCCGCGAGGAGCCGACGCCGGCCGGCGCGCCGCGGCAGGCCTTCTTCCGCCTCGGTGCTGCGATCCTCGAGGTCGTGCAGGCGCCCGACGAAGCGATCGAGCGCAGCGGCGGCCCCGACGGCCCCGCGTTCTTCTGGGGCCTCGCCCTCACCGCTCCTGACCTCGACGCCACCGTCGCCTGCCTCGACGACCACGTCAGCGAGATCCGCCCCGCGATTCAGCCCGGCCGCCGCATCGCCACCCTCCGCCGCTCGGCTGGGCTGGCGGTGCCGGTGGCGTTGATGTCGGAGTGAGAACGGCTCCTGCGAGCACACGATGGATGCGGTTGTCACGAGCGATGCCGCTGCCTATCCTGGCACCTGTGACTGCAAGCACGGCGGCCGTCATCGGTCCTCCGTATCGCTGACGGGCCGGGGGCGGCAACCCCCGGCCCGCCGCGTCTCCGCATCGACCTTGGGGCCTGCCGTCGATGCGGGGACGCATGGCGATTCTGCGGTCAGCGCAGTCTGCCGACGAGCCGGTCGATGACCAGCAGCGCGACGAGCAGCGTGACTGCAATCACGACTTCTGTCATTCGCTCCTCCTTTCGGATGCCGTTGGGCGTCCGCGTGGACGCCGGGGCTGACGGCCCCGCCCAGCCCGAGGCGTCCGGAGGATCGAGTGTCGGTTGTCGCTCTCGCCATGCGGCGTGCGACGCTACTCGCGGCTCGGCCGGTTGTCGCCACGATTCATCTGTGACTTCTTAAACGTCTGCCTGACACAATCCGCCGCCATGGCAGCGGGAATCAGCCAGCGCGGAGCGGTCGTGGTGACGGGCGCGTCGAGCGGGATCGGGGAGGCGTGTGCGCGGCGGCTCGTGGCGCTCGGCTTCGAGGTCTTCGCGGGCGTGCGGAAGCCGGAGGACGGCGAGCGCCTGCAGCGCGAGATCCCCGGCGTCACGTCGCTGCGACTTGACGTGACCGACGCGGACTCGATCGCCGCCGCGGCGCGCACCGTCGAGCAAGCGACCGCCGGCCGCGGCCTCGCCGGCCTCGTCAACAACGCGGGCATCGCCGTCCCTGCGCCGCTCGAGCACCAGCCGCTCGACGACTTCCGTCACCAGATCGAGGTCAACCTGATCGGGCAGGTCGCCGTCACGCAGGCGTTCATCCCGCTGCTGCGCACCGCCAGAGGCCGCATCGTGAACATGAGCTCGATCGGCGGCAAGGTCGCCGTGCCGCTGCTCGGCGCCTACGCCGCCTCGAAGTTCGCGATCGAGGGTCTCAGCGACGTCCTGCGACGCGAGCTGCGCCCGTGGGGGATCGACGTTGCCGTGATCGAGCCGGGCACGATCGCAACACCGATCTGGGACAAGGGCATCGCGTCCGGCGACGAGCTGAGAGCGAACATGAGCGCGGAGGCCGAGCGCGACTACGGCCCGCTGATCGCGACCGTCCGGACCGCCTCCGAGCAGGGCGCCAGAACGGGCCTCCCGCCCGACGCCGTCGCCAGAGACGTCGCCCGCGCACTCACCGCGCGCAAGCCGCGCACCCGCTACCTCGTCGGCCGCGAGGCGAAGTCACGCGGCACGATGGCGCGCTTCCTGCCCGACCGCTTCATGGACTCGGCGATCGCCAGAGTCATGAAGTGGGGCTGACGGCGCGGAGGCAAGTGCCGTGTCCGGCACACCGGACACGGCACTAGACTCCGCCGCCATGCGCGCCGCCACGATCCGCGACGGCGAGCTGCTCGTCGAGCAGCACACGGACCCGCGGCCCGGCGCGGGCGAGGTGCTCGTGCGCGTGCGCGCGGCCGGACTCAACGGCGCCGACATGCTGCAGCGCCGCGGCCGCTACCCGGCGCCGCCCGGCTCGCCGCAGGAGATACCAGGGCTGGAGCTCGCCGGCGAGGTCGCCGCCCTCGGCGCCGGCGCGACGCGCTTCGCCGAGGGCGACCGCGTGATGGCGATCGTCGGCGGCGGCGGGCAGGCCGAGCTGGCCGTCGTGCACGAGCGCCAGCTGATGCCCGTCCCGGCCGAGCTCGACTGGCCGCAGGCGGGCGGCTTCCCGGAGGTCTTCACGACCGCGCACGACGCGCTCTTCACGCAGGCCGGCCTGCAGGCCGGCGAGCGGCTGCTCGTGCACGGCGCGGCGGGCGGCGTCGGCTCGGCCGCCGTTCAGCTCGGCGCGAGCGCCGGCGCGCGCGTCACCGCGACCGTCCGCAACCCCGAGCTGCGCGACCAGGTCGCCGCGCTCAGCGGCAGCGCCGCCATCGCCGCGATCGACCCCGAGGGCTTCGCCGAGCACGGCCCGTTCGACGTGATCCTCGAGCTCGTCGGCGCGCCCAACCTCGACGCGAACCTCGACGCGCTCGCGACGAACGGCCGAGTCGTGGTGATCGGCATCGGCGCGGGCGCGAAGGGCGAGCTGAACCTCGCGAAGCTGATGGCGAAGCGCGGCCGCATCATGGCCTCGACGCTGCGCGCCCGCCCGCTCGAGCAGAAGGCCGCGACCGCGCGTGCGCTCGAACGGCACGTGCTGCCGCTCGTCGAGCGCGGCGACCTGCGCGTCCCCGTCGCGGCGACCTTCCCGCTCGACGACGTCGCCGCGGCCTACGAGCGCTTCGCCGCCGGCGGCAAGCTCGGCAAGATCGTGCTGCTGCCGTAGGGGCAGCCCCACCCCCGCTCGGTGGCGGGTCCCATCGCCGCCACGGCTCACGGTCCCTATCGTGCCGCCCATGTCCACCGGCCTCGCGACGCCACCGCCGCCGCGGACGACACGCGGCCTGCCCCGCCCGTTCGTCGCGCTCTGCGTGCTGATCGGCGTGTTCGTGGGCGCCTACGCAGTGGTGACGCTGCTGTCGGTCACGACGGCGAGCACCGAGCATGTCCGGCGCACCTACCAGGCGGTCGAGGAGCTGCGCATCGACGTCGGCTCAGGCGACGTCGAGATCGTCGGGGAGCGGCGCGGCGACGTGCTCGTCGACGCGGAGATCCAGCGCGGCATGTGGCGCGGCGCCTGGCGGCCGGAGACGAACCTGCTTCGAGACGACGCGCGGCTCGACGCGATGAGCGGCTGCTCGTTCTGGGCGCAGATCGGCGTCAGCGACTGCGGCGCCTCGTTCACGATCCGCGTGCCGCACGACACGCGCGTGTTCGTCGAGTCCTCGTCCGGCGACGCGACCGTCACGGGCGTGGAGGGCGCCGTCCTGTTCGACGCCTCCTCCGGCGACATGCGCGGCGTGGACCTCGCCGGGCCGCTCACGATCAGCACGTCGTCGGGCGACATCGAGGTCGAGCGCCACCGCGGCAGCGCGATCGACGCGAGCTCGAGCA
>DATHEP010000365.1:0-8400 GCA_035318525.1 Conexibacter sp. | reverse complement strand
ACCGCAGTCTGAGACGCCGCACGGCCGGCGCGCGGCCCGTGGGTGTCGGCCGATAGGCTCCCGCCCCGCATGTCGCCGACCGACCGCTTCGTGATCCGCTTCGCCGCCGAGCCGCCGCAGGAGGCGCTGCCGTACGGGCGCTGGGCGGACACGCTGCGCGGGCACTTCCTCGCAGCGGTCGCGGAGATCGACGCGGGCGAGGAGCAGCTCGGCGAGCCGGGCGAGATCGCCTGGTTCCCCGACCGCACCTACGGCGGGCGCACGTACGTGCCCGCGACCGCGCGCACGAGCGGCGGCTACGAGCTGTTCGGCTTCGTCTGCTTCGCGGACGGAGACGGCACGGGGGCGCCGGACGACTTCGCCGCGCGCGCCGACTTCACGAGCGAGACGGCCGAGGACAACCCCGACTGGCAGATCGACCTCAACGAGGAGGTGATCGGCCGCTGGCGCGGCGAGCAGGGCAGAAGCGCCGACATGACGCTGATCTGGGGCCGCCCGCTCGTGCCCAACGGCGCGCTCGTGACCGCCGAGCTGGCCGACCTCGCCGTCGACCAGTGCGCGCTTGTTGACGACCGCTTCACGCTCGTCGCCCCCGACGCCTACCGCGGCGACTTCCTCGACGTGACGCTGTTCTCCGCGAAGGGCCAGCAGCTCGCGAGCGAGTCGCTCTACGTCGAGGACGAGGACGAGGACGAGGAGTCGGGCGAGGACTGACGCCCGCCCGGGGCCGCGCCCTCGAAGGCGGGGATCCGCGGCACCGCCGCCAGCAGCTCTCTGGTGTAGGCCTCGCGCGGCGCGCGATACAGCTCCTCAGCGGTCGCGAGCTCGACGAGGCGACCGGCGCGCATCACCGCGACGCGCTCGCACATGTGCCGCACGACGGCGAGGTCGTGCGCGATCAGCACGAGCGTCAGGCTGAGGTCGCGCCGCAGGTCGCGCAGCAGCGTGAGGATCTGTGCCTGGATCGAGACGTCGAGCGCGGAGACCGGCTCGTCGGCGACGAGCAGTCTCGGGCCGAGCGCGATCGCGCGCGCGATGCCGACGCGCTGGCGCATCCCGCCCGACAGCTCGTGCGGGTAGCGGTTCGCGTGCGCCGGCTCGAGCCCGACCTGCTCCAGCAGCTCGGCGACGCGTCGAGCGCGCGTCGAGCGCTCGGGCAGCAGTCCGTGGATCGCGAACGGCTCCGCGATCGCCGCACCGACGGTCCGCCGCGGGTTGAGCGAGTCGGCCGGGTCCTGGAAGACCATCTGCCGCTCGCGCCGCAGGGCGCGCAGCGCCGCGCCGCGGGCGTGCGTGACGTCCTCGCCGCGATAGCGGACGACTCCGCTCGTCGGCTCGACGAGGTTGATCAGGATGCGCGCGAGCGTCGTCTTGCCGGAGCCGGACTCGCCCACGATCCCGAGCGACTCACCTTCCTCGACCGCGAGGCTCACGTCGTCGACCGCCGACACCTCGCCGAGGCGCCGGCGCAGGACGACGCCACGCGTGAGCGGGTAGCGCTTCTCCAGCCGCTCGACCGCGGCGAGCGCCGTCATCGGGCGGCTTCCTCGGAACCGCCGGCAGCCGCGGCGCGCGCCTGCTCCGGCGTCGCCCCGGCCGCGAGCCGTGCCCACAGCGCCTGCCGCTCCGCCTCCGGCAACAGGCACGCGACGCGATGGTCGGGACCCGCGGCGAGCGGCTCCAGCGCCGGATCGACTTCGCGGTGGCGCTCGCGCACGTACGGGCAGCGCGGGTGGAAGCGGCACCCGGACGGCGGCTGGAGGAGGCTCGGCGGACGACCCGGGATCGCCACGAGGTCCGCGCCGACCGCGGCCTCCAAGCGCGGCGTCGAGCGCAGCAGCCCCCACGTGTACGGATGCTGGGGTGCGGCGAACAGCTCCGCCGCCGGCGCCTGCTCGACGATCCGCCCGGCGTACATGACCGCGACCTCGTCGGCCGTCTCGGCGACGACGCCGAGGTCGTGCGTGATCAGCACCATCGCCATCCCCAGCTCGTCGCGCAGGCGGCGCAGCAGCGCGAGGATCTGCGCCTGGACGGTCACGTCGAGCGCCGTCGTCGGCTCGTCCGCGATCAGCACGCGCGGCTCGTTCGCGAGCGCCATCGCGATCATCGCGCGCTGGCGCATGCCGCCCGACAGCTCGTGCGGGTAGGCGTCGCGCCGGCGGCGGGCGTCGGGGATCGCCACGTGCTCGAGCAGCTCCAGCGTGCGGGCGCGCGCCGCCGCCCGCCCGACGTCGCGGTGCGCGCGCACCGCCTCCTCGATCTGCGCCCCGACGCGCAGCAGGGGGTGCAATGCACTCAAGGGGTCCTGGAAGACCATCGCGATCGTCGCCCCGCGCAGCGCGCGCAGCCGCTCCGGCGAGGCGCCCAGCAGGTCCTCCCCGTCCAGCAGGACCCGTCCGGAGGTCCGGACCCGCGCGCCGCGCACAAGCCCCATCGCCGTCGTCGCCGCGACGGTCTTGCCGGATCCCGACTCGCCGACGATCCCCAGCGTGCGCCCGCGCGCGACCGCGAACGAGACGCCGTCGACCGCCTGCAGCAGCCCGTCGCGCGTGTCGAACGCGACGCGCAGGTCCTCGACCCGCAGGACCGCCTCCGCGTCGCTCATGCCTCCCGCACCCGCGGGTCGAGGTACGCGTAGAGGATGTCGACGACGATGTTCGCGACGATCACGAAGCACGCCGCCAGCAGCACGGTGCCCTGGATCACCGGGTAGTCGGCGTTGACGATCGCGTCGTAGCTGAGGCTGCCGATGCCGGGGATGTTGAAGACGGTCTCGACGAGCACGGCGCCCCCCAGCAGCAGGCCGACGTCGAGCCCCGCCAGCGTCACGAGCGGCGTTGCGGCGGCGCGCAGCCCGTGGCGCAGGACGACGCGCCGCTCGCTCAGGCCCTTCGCGCGCGCCGTGCGGACGTAGTCCTCCGACAGCACCTCGATCATGTTGCCGCGCAGCAGTCGCGCGTAGACGGCGGTGAAGGTCGACGCGAGCACGAGCCACGGCAGCACCAGCGCCGCGAACCAGGCGCCCGGGTCCTCCGTCAGCGGCACGTAGGCGCCGGCGCCCGGCAGCAGCGGGATCAGTCCGATGTCGTCGGAGAACAGGTAGAGGGCGACGAGCCCGAGCCAGTAGACGGGCATCGAGATGCCGAGCACCGCGCCGCCGGTCGTGAGCTTGTCGACCCAGGTGCCGCGCCGCACCGCCGCCAGCACGCCGACCGGCACCGCCACCAGCAGCCACAGCACGAGCGCGCCGAGCGTCAGCGCAAGCGTCGCCGGCAGCCGGTCGATCAGCAGCGAGCCGACCGACGCACCGCTGAAGTAGCTGTAGCCGAGGTCGGCGTGCAGCATGAGGCTCGTCAGGAAGGTCCAGAACTGCGACGGCAGCGACTCGTTGAGGCCGAGGCTCTCGCGGATCTGCGCGAGCGTCTCCGGCGAGGCGCTGCGGCCGGCGCGCAGCTGCGCCGGGTCGGCCGACGGCAGCACGTAGAAGACGACGAACGTCAGCGCACTCACGAGCACGAGGAGCACGAGGCCCCACAGCACGCGGCGGAGGATGTAGGCGGCCAAGGTCCCTCCTAGTACGACCCTGGCCGCCGTGTCCCTACCGGGCCACCAGCTATTCGATCGACGTGTACGAGAAGTCGCAGTGGCCCTGGTTCCACAGCTGCGGCACGCAGCGAACGTCCTCGGCGGACAGGTTCGGCTGCTTGTCCCACAGCCACGGCACCGCCGCAGCGGTCGCGATGACCATTCTGTCGATCTCCGCCCACGCGCTCGCGCGCTCGTCGGTGCCGACGGTCAGCTCGCCTCTCGCCATCGCTCTGTTGATCGCAGGATCGTCGAGCTGCGAGATGTTCGGGCTGTTCTCGGGGAAGATGTACGCACCGTTGAAGGGCAGGTTGAGGACCGTCTGCGGGTCGGCGAAGTCGCGGATCCAGCCGACGTTGGGGCAGACGTGCACTCTCGCTCTCGGCAGTGCGCAGAAGCGCGAGTAGTAGACCGACGCGTCGACGATCCGCAGGTTCGTGTCGAAGCCGAGTTCCTGCAGCGTCTGGTCGACGATCTGCGCGTTCGCGTCGTCCGGCGCGCCCGCGAGCCCGACCACCTGCACCGTCTCGTCGCCGTCGTATCTGCCGTCGGCGTAGCCGGCTCTTCTCATGTACTCGCGCGCGAGCTCCATGTCCCCGCGCGGCTCGGCGAGGAAGTCGACGCCGGTGCCCTCCTGCCCGCCGGCCTCCTCGAAGCCGAGCACGCCCGGATAGAGGAAGTGCGAGGCGACGTCCCCGACGACCTCGCCGCCGCGGATGCGCCGCATCTGCTCACGGTCGAGCGCGGCGGCGACGGCCTTGCGCACGTTCTCGTCGTCGAACGGCGGGATCGCCGTGTTGAGCGTCACGTAGCGGTTGCCGGCGCCCGGCGAGAAGACGATCTGGTCGCGCGCGTCCTGGTAGGCGCGCTTGACGAGCGCGGGCGGCGGCGTGTCGCCGAGGATCATGCCCTCGCCGTCGAGCACCTGGCGGCCGGACACGCCGGGTCTGCCGCCGATTCTCCACTCGATCGCGTCGAGGTACGCGGGCCGCTCGTCGGTCGACGCCTCCCAGTTGGGGTTGCGCACGAGTCTGAGGCTGCGGCCCGGCACGTAGCCGGTGCCCAGCACTCTGCCGTCTCTGTCGGCCTCGAGCATGTACGGCCCGCTGGAGACGACGTGGTTGCCGTAGTCGGACGGCGATCTCGCGTCGAGCGGTCTCGCGTACTCCTGCGGGACCGGCGCCGACAGCGGCAGGATCGTCGCCTCCGCGAGCAGCGAGGCGGTCGGTCTCGTGAGTCTGAAGACGAGCGTGTGATCGTCCGGCGTCTCGATGCCGGCGATCGGGCCGCCGGAGGCTCTGTCGGCGCCGACGACCGTGCCGTAGTACTGCGGGGCGTACGGGTTCGCGACGTTCGGGTTGAAGCCGCGCTCGATCGCGTACTTGACGTCTCTCGCCGTCACCTCTCGATTCACCGGTGGACCGAATCTCACCGCTCTGCGAATTCTCACCGTGAGCGTTCTGCCGTCGGGTGAGACCTGCGGCGGCCCGGCGGCGAGGTCGGGCTGGATGTTCGACGGATCGTCGGGCGCGTACTTGTACAGCGTGCGCTGCGTCGCGGCGAGCATGTTCAGGTCGAGGCTGGAGTAGGTGATGCCCGGGTCGAGGTTCGCGACGTCCTGACTGGTGAGGAGCGTCAGCGTCCCGCCTCTTCTCCCGTCCTTGCCGCTGTCGACCGTGGCCGCACTCCCACCATCGTCGCCGCTCGACCCGCATGCGGCGAGCACGAGCGCAGCAGTGACGCTCAGAACGCCGAGCAGGATCGCTCGCACGAGGGAATGCGGCATGGTCGGTCCTTTCGTAGGATCAGGCGGGGGATTCACCGTTCACTCCGCGGGTCGAGCGCGTCGCGCAACCCGTCGCCCAGCACGTTGAATGCAAGCACGGTCAGCACAAGCGCTGCGCCGGGAAAGAGCATGTACCACCATTGCGTGTCGAAGTTCTCGGCAGCGTCGGCGATCATCCAACCCCAGCTCGCCGTAGGTGGTGACACCCCGACGCCGAGGAACGACAGTGCCGCCTCGAGCAAGATCGTCTGCGGGAGCAGCAGACTTGAGTAAATGACGACCGGGGCGACGAGGTTCGGGAGGATCTCGCGCGTGAGGATGCGGCGGTTGGAGGCGCCCAGCGACCGCGATGCAGTGACGAACTCGCGCTCGCGCAGCGACAGAACCTGTCCCCGAACGATGCGCGCGATCGACGTCCAGCTGACGAGCGCGACGACCAGGATCACGGTGCGAAGGCCGGGGGACACCGCACCGTCGATGCAGCCCTCTCCGAGCGAGCAGGCGGAGGCGATCCCGATGCCGAGCAGCAGGACCGGGAACGACAGCACGACGTCGACGAAGCGCGACAGGACCGTGTCGACCCAGCCGCGGTAGTAGCCGGCCAGCAGGCCGGCGGTGACGCCGACGAGCACGGCGATCGTGGTGCCCACGATCCCCACCAGCAGCGACACGCGCGCGCCGTACACCGTACGTGCCAGCACGTCGCGGCCGAGCGGGTCGACGCCGAAGGGATGGTCGCCGCTCGGGCCGAGCGGCGTGCCGAACATGTCGACCGCGTTGTCATCGCGCACCGTCGGCCCCGGCACGCCGGCCAGCTTCGCGATCAGCGGCGCGAGCAGCGCGGCGAGCACCAGCAGCGCGATCACGACGAGCGCCGCGAGCGCGAGGCGGTCCGAGCGCAGGCGGCGCCAGAAGAGCTGCCACGGGGAGCGCGCGACACCCGTGTCGAACAGGTGCTCGGCGCGTTCCTCCTGCGCGAGCAGTCCGGGCGCGCCGACGCTCATCGGCGGACCTCGGATGCCCGGTTGTCTATCTCGATCGTCACGCGCGTCACCAGAGCCCTGGCGTCACCCTTTCGCCCGCACACACACAAGTCCTGTGTTTGATGTGAAAGCGCAGAGGTTCACCAAGGCAGGTGAGAGCCTCGCGGCAGCCTCGACGCCGACGAGCAGGACCGTCCCGGTGCCGCGGTCGCGCTGCGGCTCGCGACCGCTCGGCTCGATCGCGTCCGATCGCTCGTCGTGAGCGAGCGCGGTCGAGGACGTGCTGCACGTCGTCTACGGTTGGACGCATGGCGCGGCGAGCTGGAGCACGGGCGCGGCCGACGACGAGATCGCGCGGGCCGCGAGTGCGCGGGCCGCACCTGTCGCTGCGCCTCCCGCGCCCCGACGACGCAGCGACGCTGTTCGCACTCGCGTCCGACCCGCTGGTCACGCGCTTCCTCTCGTGGGGTCCGTACCGCAGCGAGGCGGAGGCCGCGGCGTGGCTCGCAACGCTGCCGGACCGCCGCGCGAGCGGCGCCGCGCTAGAGCTCGCGGTCACCGACGCGAGCGACGCGCCGATCGGGATCACGCTGCTGAACGAGCTCTCGCGCCGTGACCGCCGGGTCGTCGTCGGCACCTGGCTCGGCCGCGCGCACTGGGGCACGGGTGCCAACCGCGAGGCGAAGGCGCTCGTCGCGCGGCTCGCCTTCGAGCGCCTCGGGATCGAGCGCCTGGCGGCCTACGCCGACGTTCGCAACGAGCGCTCGCGTGCGGCGCTGGAGCGGCTCGGCTTCGTCCCGGAGGGGGTGCTGCGCGCGTTCCACCGCCACGACGGCGAGCCACGCGACGTCGTCGTGCACGCACTGCTACGCGCGGAGTGGGAGCAGAGCCCGCTGGCGCAGATCCCCGGCGAGGTCGTCGGCCCCGTGCCGCGCGCATTCGAGTGCGCCGCCGCCTGACCGCTGGACGAGGCCCTCCACTGCGCTCTACGCTCTGGCGGAACTGCCCCGATAGCTCAGCCGGATAGAGCGTCCCCCTCCTAAGGGGAAGGCCGCTGGTTCGAATCCAGCTCGGGGCATGCGCCGACATGATCGCCTCCGTGGACCTCCCTGCGCTTGCGGATCTGACGGGTCGAGAGCTGCTCGCGTACTGCCTCGCGCTCGAACCCGCCGAGCTCGGCCGGATGGTCGCCGGCGACGGGCCGCCAACGGACGTGCAAGCCGAGGCACTGCGGCTGCTCGACCAACTTGCATCCCGGCACGCCATGGACCTTGCGGGCCTCACAGGCGCGCTCACCGCGATCGACGCCGAAGCGGGCTCCCCGATCGCGAACGAGCTGCACCTCATCTGCGGCGGAGCGATCCCGAGCGTGGAGGACGCCGACCCGCTGGTGCAGGAGCTCCAGACGATCGGGCGTGACACATTTCCGGCGCTGCTCGCGCCGATCCGACAGCCGTTCGGACGACCGTTCCCCCACGCCGCGCCGTTTCAGGACGGCTTCAGGGAATGGCTCACAGGCATCGATCGCGCGATCCTTGCCCATCCCGGACGAGCCAGAGCGGCGGCCTTGGTCGCGGAGGACCCGACCATCGGCCCGCTCCTCGGTCCCGCCGGCACCGCCGGCGCCGCCGGCGCGTGGGTCGAGCTCTCGACGGGAGGCGGGCAGCGGCTGACCAGCGACATGCTCTGCCTCGGCATCCTCGAGTGCGCAACGTGGGCGGCCATCGACGAGACGGAACCCGTGAGCGCCGCTCGCTTTCTCGCGCTCATCAGAGCGGAGATCGAGACCATGCGTCGGCTCCTGGCCGGCGACACCGTCGTGCTTCAACAACTCGTCGGTTGGGCGTCGCATCCGATTGCGCCGGATGTCGAGGTCGAGACGCCGTGGGGCATCCTCCGCCCTGCGACAGAGCGCCAACAGGCGGTGCGCCCGTTTGGCATCGGCGCCGACGCGATCCTGCACCTGCCGGTCGGGGTGTCCGCGACCGTGAACCAGCCCACGGATCCGGGCGCCGGCATCGACATGGCCCATCACGAGCACGT
>DATHEP010000364.1:0-2179 GCA_035318525.1 Conexibacter sp. | reverse complement strand
TGCTCGCGGCGAAGTCCTCGGGCGAGCAGGCTGCGCCGATCCCGCGCAGGTTCGTCGCGAGCGCTCTCGGCAGCCGCACGCGCGCGCTCGCGATCGCTGCGTCCGTGCCGCGCGTGGAGATGACGGTCGTGAAGGGCGGGTGCGCGCGCCGGCTCGTCTTGCCTCTCGCGCCCAGGAACGCTCTCAGGAGCGGCTTGAAGCGCAGTCTGTCGCAGCCGGTGAACGTGAGCGCGGATCTGACGTTGGCGGTCTCCGAGCCGATCGACTGGAAGAGGCCGAGCGCCGGCTTCTCGCCGCAGCTCGTCGGGTTGCGCATGAAGCCGCTGCGGTTGATCGTCACGGTCAGCTTGCGGATCGCGAGCGGGATCCCCTCCTGCAGCGGCGGGATCGGGTCGCTCACGACGTGCAGGCCGCCGTCCGGCCGCAGCTGGAGCCGCGCGCCGACGATCACGATGCCGGCGTCGACCGGGCCGAGTCTCGCCGGCACCGCGACCGACAGCCCTGCCGGGTCGCCCGTGACCTTCGGCTTCGTCAGGAACACGTCACCGGGCAGCGACGGCGGCTCGGTGCCGGAGCCGTCGATCGAGACGACCGGGCCGAGGCGCGAGGAGGCCGGGCATCTGGCGGCCGCCGCGTCCGCGAGCGAGCACTGCGTCAGCCCTCTCAGCGCGAGGCTGCCGACGAGGCCCGCCGGCAGGTCGTAGGTCATGCGTCCCACGGGGACGTTGCGGTCGGGGCGATGCGCGATCAGCGTGAAGCTGCCGCCCGTCGCGCCCCCGCGCGGGTTCGAGACGGCGGTCTCCATCGACGGCTGGAAGATGCGCGGGCAGGGCGCGCCTCTGCCGTCCCACGAGACGGTGAAGGAGCCGGTCGAGAGCTGCGGCACGGTGCCGGACCAGGGCGTCGTGACCGCGCTCGCGGTGTGCGTGCCGCACTCGGTCGGCGAGACGAGCGCCGAGCGCGGGCCGCCTCTGAACGTGAGGCGGAAGTCGGTGAACGCGATCTGCGGCAGCTCGTCGAAGATCGTCGTGATCTGGCCGGTCGTGGTGCTCGGGCGCACGTGCGCGGAGACCTTGATGTGCGCGCCGTAGAGCGGCACGTCGAGGAACAGGCGCAGGCGGTCGCCCGGGGCGCTCGTGCCGAAGTAGGCCTTGCCGGGGAAGTCGCCGAGGATCGGCGAGACGAAGTCGATGTCGCCGACCGCCGAGGAGGCCGGGCATCTTGCCTCGACCGACGTGTCTCTCAGCGCGAACTGCGCGTCGGTGCAGGCGTCGAGCCGCGCCGCGAGCGCCGGGTTCAGCAGCAGGCTCTGCGGCAGCGTGACGGTCGTCGACCTGACGTGCGAGTTGGCGCGGGGGATGTCGCTCTCGCCAGGTCTGACGTTGGTGGTGACGGTCGAGGTCCAGTCCGTCAGCGGCGGGTCGACGCCGATCGCGAGGCTCGTCGAGAAGGGCACGTTGGCGCAGTCCGTCGGCGTGTACGAGCCGCTGTTGGAGCTGCCGCCCCCGCTGTAGGAGCTGGCCGAGACGGCGATCGCGGCCGGGATACAGGCGGTCGGGTTGGTGAAGAACGATCTGCCGTCGACGTAGCCGAACAGCGTCTGCTCGATCCAGTCGGTGTGGACGTTCACCTCGCCGATCGGTATCGGGTCGATCCCGATCGTCGCGGTGCTCGGCAGTCTCAGCGATGCGGTCAGGCCGAGGTCGTGGGGGTCGACGCCGATCGTCGCGACGACCTTGATGTGCGGGTTGGCGAGCGGCGGGGCGATGTCGATGCCGAGCGCGGCCGGCGAGCCCGCGGGCGGCTCGATGTTGTAGATCGTGCCGCTGACCGAGCCTCCGAGCAGCACGTTGAGGAGCGGGTTGTCGGTCGTGATGCCGGTCACCGCTGTGCCGACCGCCGAGCTGGCGGGGCAGGTGGAGGCCGCCGTGCTGCCGACCGCGAACTGCGCGGCGGTGCACTCGCCGACGTGGTTGACGTACGCCACGACGCCCGGCGCGAAGTCGACCACGACGTCTCTCGCGGTGTCAGGCGTGTACGTCCCGGAGTCGCTGAAGGTGAATCTGGTGAAGAGGTCGGGGTGCGCGCCAGCGGCGTTCACGCCGGCGGGCGGGAGCGGGCCGGATGGCGTTCTCGCCGTGACCGAGACGTCGGTCACCGTCAACGCGCCGGCGCTCGC
>DATHEP010000363.1:0-4295 GCA_035318525.1 Conexibacter sp. | reverse complement strand
GCAGCACCACGGTGCGCTGGAGGGCGGTGGGCACGATGCGAGCTGATCTGCGCGTGTTCCAGGGTGATGCGTTCGGTGATGCGTTCTCTGATGCGTTCTGTGATGCGCTTAAACCGCATCACCCTCCGCGCGTAGATCGCCTGCAAATCGCAGCTTCTTCGGCCAGCGAAAAAGTCCGACAAATTAGGGTTCCGGCAACTTTCCCCTGCGCGTTCGCGTCGAGAGCCGCTGCACGGCGCATGCGTCGCTGTACCTCAGAGAGGTCCCCAGGCGCCTTTCTGTCGTGGAACGGCTCCGACTCGCTCGTCAGCCCACAAGGCGCCACGCGCGCAGCGGCGCGGCCGCACACGCGCGCTCCGCGGCGCCGCCTGCGCAAGAGCAGCTCCGGCCGGTGGTCGCGATGAGCCCGCGCTCGACGCCGCTGCGCAGCAACTCGACTTCGCGCGCTGGTTCGCGGACTGGTGGCTCCGTCGCGGACGCCGGCTCGCCGCCGAGGCGCAACGGCACGCCGATGGCTGACGCACGCCCACCAGCGGCCCGCGCGGCGGCCTACGTGCGCGAGTCGACCGAGGAGCAAGGTCAGGGCTTCTCGCCCGACGCGCAGCGCCAGGCCATCGCGAAGTTCGCCGCCGAGAACGACCTGACGATCGTCGGCGAGTACTGCGACTTCCACTCCGGCTGGCGCAAGGCCGACGGCCGCCCCGAGTTCCAACGCCTGATGGCCGACGCGGCCGAGCGGCGCTTCGATGTCGTGCTCGTGTTCCACACCTCGCGCTTCGCCCGCAACCAGGTCGAGGCGCGCCGCTACAAGGCCCTCCTGCGCGAGCGGCTCGGCATCCGCGTCGTCTCAGTCACCCAGCCCATGTGCGACGACCCAAGCGACCCGTCGTCGTTCCTCGCCGAGTCGATCCACGAGATGTTCGACGAGTACTACTCCGTCTCGCTCTCGTTCTGGACGCGCGCCGGCCTGGCTGAGAAGGCCCGGCAGGGCCACCTCGTGGGCCAGCTCCCATGGGGCTATGTGCGCGACAGAGAAACCGGCGAGGCAGTCTCCGACCCGGAGCGCGCGCCGCTCGTGCTCGGCATGTACGAGCGCTACGCGACCGGGCACGAGTCCGACCGCAGCATCGCCGCGTGGCTGAACGCGAAGGGCGCCCGTACCGCCCGCGGTCGCGCGTTCGGCAAGGACACCGTGCGCGAGATGCTCGTCAACGCCGCCTACTGCGGCTACGTCTGCGGGCTGCGCGACAAGCGCCGCGAGATCCGTGGCCGGCACGAGCCGATCGTGCCCGAGGAGCTGTTCGATCGCGTGCAGGAGGTCCGCTCGTGGCGCACGCGGGTCCTCAAGCCCGGCCCGCCGTCCGACGAGTACCTGCTGCGCAAGCTCCTCTACTGCGAGCGCTGCGGCGCCCGCATGCACGGCACGCGCGGCTCGCGTCCGCCAGTGCGCCGCTACATCTGCTCGACGCGCCGCTACGGCGACCCGTGCGGCGAGCCGATCGTGAAGGCCGAGCCGCTGGAGGCGCAGCTCGTGGACTGGCTGCGCGCCTTCCAGCCCGACGAGGAACTGCGCGAGCGCGTGCTGGCAGCGATCCGCGAGGCGACGCACGACGAGGACACCGGCGGCGCCCACCGCCGCGACCTGGCCGCCCAGCTCGACCGCCTCCGAGACCTCTACGTCATGGGCGACCTGACGAGACCGCAGTACGTCCTGCGCCGCCACGCGCTCGAAGACGAGCTGGAGCGGCTCGGCCCGCCGACCGACCCGCAGCTCGACCAGGCCGCCGCACTGCTCGCCGACTTCGGCCGCTTCTGGGAGATCGAGGGCCAGCCGGCCGAGCGCCGCAAGCTGATCGCGACCCTCTTCGAGCGCGTCTGGGAGCACGGCGGCGCGATCGTCGCCGTCAAGCCGCGCGGCGCGTTCGCGCAGTACTTCGCGGCGGCGGAGAAACTGCTTCGGCACCGCGAATCCCCATGCGGTGCCGAAAGCGGGAACGACGGGACTTGAACCCGCGACCTCTGGCGTGACAGGCCAGCGCTCTAACCGACTGAGCTACGTCCCCAACGGGGTGGGAGAACGAGAGTATGGCATGCGGCGCCTTGAGAGCGCGGTGGCGCGCCGGCGCGCAGACCGTCTCCCGTCCTCCCCCGAGTTGCGCTTCTGAGGGCTCAGCCGCAGTCTCTGACGCCGAGGCGTCTCAACGCGCCCTCGAGGTCTCTCGTTACCGACGAGAGCTCCGTGTTGAGTGCCCGAATGGCTCTTTCCCGCTCCGCTCTGGGCGTGTCCGCCACTCTGGCGACCATGTCGGTCCGCTCCGCGAAGCCGGTCTTGACCGTCTCGACGTCGTCGCTCAGTTCGTCCGGGGGCTCGATCCCGTCGATTCTCTTGACGAGCACCCGCTGACCGACGAGCAGCGCGGCGAAGAAGTTTTCCGTTCTCGCCCCTCTCGACTCCTCCGCCGTCCGCTCTTGCGCCAGTCTGCACGCCGCCTCCAGTCGAGTCACGACCTGGGCTCTCGTGAGCGACTCCGATCCGCCGCAGCCCGCCGCTGCGAGCGCGAGCGCGGCGACGAGCGCCGCGGCGACCTTGCGATGCATGGTTCCCCCTCCATGTGTGTAGGTGCGGCGCTCACACTACCTTCTGGTCGTCGGTGCGTGCGACGGATGAGCCGGTCACGTCCTGGCCAGCCAGCCAGTACGCTTTCCGGACGATGAGCGTCGCAGCCCCGAAGCCCCTCTCCGCGAACCCGCTCCGACGCATCCTCGGCGACCTGTACGTGGAGCGCGCCTCCGACGTCCCGTTCCCGCCCGGGCCGAACGACTTCAACGTCGAGCGCACCTATCGCTTCGTGCGCGACCCGCTGCGGATCCTGCTCCCGCTCTACCAGGAGTACGGCCCGATCTTCAGCATGCGCGTCTTTCACGGGCGCGTCGTGATGATGCTCGGCCCCGAGGCGAACCACTTCATGACGGTCTCGCACGCCAGCAACTTCAACTGGCGCGAGGGAAGCATGGGCGACCTGATCCCGCTGCTCGGCGACGGGCTGCTGACGATCGACGGCGACTACCACCGCCGCGCCCGCCGCATCATGCTGCCGGCCTTCCACCGCGAGCGGATCGCCGCCGCCCACGACACGATCGTCGAGGAGGCAACGCGCGCGCTCAGAGACTGGCGACCCGGCGACAAGCTCGACGTCTACCACTGGGCGCGCCAACTGACGCTGCGCGTCGCGATGCGCGCGCTGTTCGGGCTCGACCCCGACGAGCGGGGCCGCGGCGCGCAGGCCGCGATCGACTTCGAGCGCGCGCTGAGCTTCTACGGCACCGACTTCGCGGTGCGCATCATGCGCGGCCCGCGCACTCCGTGGCGGCGCATGCACGCGGCCCGTCGCGCGCTCGACGAGGTCATCTTCGCGGAGATCCAGCGGCGCCGCGGCAAGCCGGACGACGACCGCGGCGACGTGCTCGGCATGCTGCTCGAGGCGACCGACGCCGAGGACGGCTCGCAGCTGAGCGACCGCGAGGTGCGCGACCAGGTGATGACGCTGCTGTTCGCCGGCCACGACACCTCGACCTCGACGATCTCCTTCCTGCTCTACGAGCTCGCGCGGCACCCGAAGGCGCTCGCGAAGGTGCTCGACGAGCAGGACCGCGTGCTCGGCGACGCGCCGCCGACGTTCGCCGACCTGATGGGCGACCGCCTGCCGGAGCTCGAGATGGTGCTCGACGAGACGCTGCGCCTCTATCCGCCGGCCTGGGTCGGCCCGCGCAAGGCGGTCGACACGTTCGAGTTCAACGGCCACGAGGTGCCGGGCGGCGCGTACGTCAACTATTGCTCGTGGGCGAGCCACCGCCTGCCGGACGTGTGGCCCGAGCCGGAGGCGTTCGTGCCCGAGCGCTTCGCGCCGGAGGCGAAGGCCCGGATTCCGAAGAGCGCCTACATCCCGTTCGGCGGCGGCTCGCGCACGTGCATCGGGATGCGCTTCGGCCAGCTCGAGATCAAGGCGATCGTCACGCTGCTGCTCCAGCGCTACCGCCTGGAGCTCGTCCCCGGGCGCACGATGACGGTGCGCCAGATGCCGACGCTGAGCCCGCGCGAGCCGCTCGAGATGACGGTGCGCGAGCGCGGCGTGCCGGCCGGGCTCGTCGCCTGAGTCCTCGCCCGACCCGCGATAGGTGACGTACCACCTATCCTGTCTCCAATGGCTGAGCGCGACGTTCCCTTCACGACGCTCTCGGGGGAGCCGGTCGAGCCGCTGTACACCGCAGCCGACCTGCCGCAGGAGGAGCGCATC
>DATHEP010000362.1:0-4308 GCA_035318525.1 Conexibacter sp. | reverse complement strand
GGCCCAAGCAGATTCTTCCGCCGGAAGGATTGCCGGAGCGTGACAAGCCCTGGCTGATCCGTACCTATTCCGGACACTCGACGGCCGCCAAATCCAACGAGCTCTACCGCAAGAACCTCGCGAAGGGACAGACCGGGCTCTCGATCGCCTTCGACCTGCCGACGCAGACCGGCTACGACGCCGACCACGAGCTGGCGCGCGGCGAGGTCGGCAAGGTCGGGGTGCCGGTCGCCCATCGCGGCGACATGGCGGCGCTGCTGGACGGCATCCCGCTCGGCGAGATGAACACGTCGATGACGATCAACGCGACGGCCGCCTGGCTGCTCGCGCTCTACATCGTCGCGGCCGAGGAGCAGGGCGTCGGCCCGGAAAAGCTTCAGGGCACGACCCAGAACGACATCATCAAGGAGTACCTCTCGCGCGGGACGTACGCGTTCCCGCCGGAGCCGTCGATGCGGCTGATCGCAGACATGGTCGCCTACGCGGTCGAGCACGTGCCGCGCTGGAACCCGGTCAACGTCTGCTCCTACCACCTGCAGGAGGCGGGCGCGACGCCGGTGCAGGAGATCGCCTACGCGATGTCGACCGCGATCGCCGTGCTCGACGCGGTGCGCGAGCGTGTGCCGGCCGACCAGATCGGCAAGGTCTTCAGCCGTATCTCGTTCTTCGTCAACGCCGGCGTGCGCTTCGTCGAGGAGCACGCGAAGCTGCGCGCGATGGGGATCCTGTGGGACGAGCTCGGGCGCTCGCGCTATGGCGTCGAGGACCCCAAGCAGCGCCGCTTCCGCTACGGCGTGCAGGTCAACTCGCTCGGCCTCACGGAGGCGCAACCGGAGAACAACGTGCAGCGGATCGTGCTGGAGGCGCTGGCGGTCACGCTCGGCCGTGACGCACGCGCCCGCGCGCTCCAGCTCCCCGCCTGGAACGAGGCGCTCGGCCTGCCGCGCCCGTGGGACCAGCAGTGGTCGCTGCGCCTGCAGCAGGTGCTCGCGTACGAGACCGACCTGCTCGAGTACCCCGACATCTTCGAGGGCTCCGTCGTGATGGACGGGCTCGTGGAGGAGCTGCTGACCGGCGCCCGCGCCGAGATGGCGATCGTCGCCGAGCACGGCGGTGCGGTCGAGGCGGTTCCCTACATGAAGGCCGCGCTCGTCGAGTCCCACCGCGAGCGGATCCGGCGGATCGAGGCCGGCGAGCTGAAGGTGGTGGGCCAGAACGTCTACACCGAGACCGAGCCATCCCCGCTGACGGCCGACGGCGACGGCGGGATCCTCGTCGTCGACCCCGAGGTCGAGCAGCACCAGAAGGACGCGCTCGCCGCCTGGCGTGCGGGGCGCGACCAGGCCGCCGTCGATGCCGCCCTGGCTGAGCTGGAGCGCGTGGCCCGCTCTGAGGAGAACGTCATGGAGGCGACGATCGCCGCCGCGCGCGCGGGCGTCACGACCGGCGAGTGGGCGCAGACGCTGCGCGACGTGTTCGGCTCCTATCGCGGCCCGACCGGCGTCGGCGAGGCCGTCGCGATCGGGAGCGAGTCGCTTGAGCAGATCCGCGACGAGGTCGAGCGCGTGAGCGAAAGCCTTGGCCGCCGGCTGAAGATCCTCGTCGGCAAGCCCGGCCTCGACGGCCACTCCAACGGCGCCGAGCAGATCGCCGTCGCCGCGCGCGACGCGGGCATGGAGGTCGTCTACGAGGGGATCCGCCTGACGCCGGCGCAGATCGCCGCCTCGGCGCGCGACGAGGGCGTCCACGTGGTGGGCCTGTCGATCCTGTCAGGCTCGCACCGCGAGCTGATCCCGAGCGTGATCGAAGCGTTGGCCGAGACCGGCGTCGGCGACGTGCCGGTGATCGTGGGCGGGATCATCCCCGTCGCCGACGAGACGCCGCTGAAGGACGCCGGCGTGGCCGCCGTGTACACGCCGAAGGACTTCGACATCACACGCATCATGCGGGACGTGGTTGCTCTGGTGGCGGAGCGCAACGGCGTGGCGGCCTCCGCCTGAGCCCGAGCGTGGCTGCGGGCGGGTCCTGTCGCCTCCGGGCGCGCGCACACCGGCCTTCGGCCGGCGCACGTGCGTCCTCAGCGCCACCCGCCCGATCGGCGTTCGCCCGGGCTCCGGGATAGCGTTCCCTCGATGACCGGCTCGGAGCTTGGTGCGCGCCTGCGCGATGGCGACCTGTCCGCCGCGCCGGCCGTGCTGAACCTCGTCGAGAGCCGCGCGGCGGCGGCGCAGGCGGAGATCGCGAGACTGCTCGCCGCGGTCGCACCCGGCGCGCTCGGCGGCGAGGCCGCCGGACACATCGTGGGCGTCACCGGGCCGCCGGGCGCCGGCAAGTCGACGCTGCTGTCGCAGCTCGTCGCCGGCTGGCGCGCGCGCGAGCAGTCGGTGGCAGTGCTCGCGGTCGATCCCTCCTCCAAGCGCTCGGGCGGCGCGCTGCTCGGCGACCGCGCGCGGATCGACTACGACCCCGGCGACCGCGAGATCTTCATCCGCTCGATGGCCGCCGGCGACCGCCTCGGCGGCCTCGCGCCCGCCACCCGCGCCGCCGCGCACGCACTCGCGGCGGCGTTCGACGTCGTCGTGATCGAGACCGTCGGCGTCGGCCAGTCGGAGACCGAGGTCGCGGAGGTCGCGGACACCGTCGCCGTCGTCGTGCAGCCGGGCTCCGGCGACGTGCTGCAGTTCCTCAAGAGCGGGATCATGGAGATCCCCGACGTGCTCGTCGTGACGAAGGCCGACCTCGGCCAGGTCGCCGTCGCGGCGCGGCGCGACCTGCACGCGGCGCTGCGCTCGCTCGGCGCGCGCGAGACGCAGGTCGTGGCGGTCAGCTCGATCCCACCGCCGCAGGGGATCGACGACCTGCTCGACGCGATCGATGCCCATCGTGCCGCGGCCGACGTGGGCGCGCGCCGGCTGCGTGCCCGCCGCCTTCACGCGCTCGCCGACTTCACCGCCGAGCACGGCGCGCGCGGGCTGCGCGCGCTCGGCGGCCGGCGCGCGGCGGAGCGTTGGCTGGAGCAGCAGGACGCAGGCCTCGACGTACCAGCGCTCACGGAGCGGCTCGAGGACCGAGCCGCTCGGACGTAGGCGTGGTAGCGTCGCCGCCTGGCAGGCGCGTAGGCCGTCTGCGTCCCTCCGCTCGGAAGGCCAGAATGCCCCGCTCTCTCCGTCTGTCCGTGCTCGCCGGACTCGTGCTCGTGGCGCTCGTCGCGACTCCTGCGGCGTCGGCCGCCGGGTCGGCCTCCCCGCCGATCGTGATCGCCGTCGAGGCGCCGATCACCGGGGCCCAGTCGTCCAACGGGGTCGACATCCTGCGCGGCGTCAAGCTCGCCGTTCAGCAGGCCAACGCGCACGGCGGCGTGCTGGGTAGGCGAGTCGTGCTCGTGCGGGGCGACGACCGCGGCGACGCGTCGCAGGCGGAGGCCACCGCGCGCAAGGTCATCGACCGCAGACCGGTCGCGGTGATCGGGCCGTACAACTCGTCCGTGGGGCTCGCGAACCTTCCGCTCTACCGTGAGGCCAAGGTCGCGCCGGTGTGGATGACCTCCAGCGACGACACCCGCGGCCCCGGCATCACGCTGCAGCCGATGAACAGCCAGATCGCCCCGGTGGAGTCCGCCTACGTGCGGAGCGAGGGCGCCAGGAAGGTCGCGATGCTCGTCGACGACACGGCCAACGGCGCGTTCACGAGAGGGATGGCCGTCCGGCTGCGCAAGCAGCTCCAGGCGGACGGGGTGGCGGTCACCTGGATCTCGGTGCAGGAGACCGGCGATGTGCCGGTCGGCTACTACGCGGGCAAGGTGGCGGAGGCGCTGGCGTCCGGCCCCGACCTCGTGTACTCGAGCACCTACTACCCCGAGGGCGCGCAGATCGCCCAGGCGCTGCAGGCCGCGGGAACGTCGCCGGCGTGCCTCATGGGGCTGGCCAACGTCGACCCCGGCTTCGTCGGCGCCGCCGGGCTCGGGCCGGCCCAGCGGTGCGTGTTCAGCGGCGTGCCCAAGGCGCAGCAGCTTCCGTCGGCGCGGAGCTTCGTGCGGCGGTACCGGACCGCGTTCGGCGCGGCTCCCGGCGTCTGGGGCGTGTTCAGCTACGACTCGACGAAGGTCCTCTTCTCCGCGATCCGCGCCACACGAGGGACGGCGTACAGACCGCTGCTGCGAGCACTGCGCTCCGTCCGCGACGCCAAGGGCCAGACCGGTCCCATCTCGATCAGCCCGAGAACGGGCTACCGGACGAGCTTGCCGTTCCTGGGCATCCTGCGAGTCGACGCCGCTGGCGAGTACGTCCCGGCGCACTGACCCGCGCAAGC
>DATHEP010000361.1:0-4288 GCA_035318525.1 Conexibacter sp. | reverse complement strand
CTGTGCTGAGCGGCGTGCGCGCTCACGCGCATGAGATCCATGAGGACATCGACGCGCTCGAGCGCGAGCAGGCGAGAATCGAGGAGAAGATCCGTGCCGCGCAGGGCTACGGCACCACCATCCCGGTGGCCCCGATCCGAGGCGGCGGCCGCTTCATCTGGCCGATCAACGGCACCCTCACGAGCGGCTTCGGCTACCGCGTCGGCCCGGGGATCACGAGATTCCACCAGGGGCTCGACATCGGCGCCGCCGAGGGGACGCCGATCCGCGCTGCCGGCGACGGCACCGTGATCCTCGCGGCCTACACCGGCGGCTACGGCAACTACACGTGCATCGACCACGGCGGCGGCGTCTCGACGTGCTACGGGCACCAGTCGGCGATCCACGTCAGCAGTGGGCAGCACGTGAACCAGGGCCAGGTCGTGGGCCTCGTCGGCAACACCGGCTACTCGTTCGGCGCCCACCTCCACTTCGAGGTGCGCGTGAACGGCACCCCGGTCCAGCCGCTCAGCTACCTCGGCTGAGCGCCCGGTAGCCTCTCCGCCGTGCTGAAGTCGATCGACGTCGGAGGCGTGGAGCTGCAGACGTTCGGGATCTTCTTCGCGCTCAACTTCCTCTGTTGGGCGGCGATCGTCGCGCGTCGCCTGAGAGAGATCGGCAGGCCGATCGACTGGGCCTATGAGATCCTCTTCGCGTCGTTGATCGGCGGCCTGATTGGCGCGCGCCTGTACTTCGTCGTGCAGAACTACGACGACGTCAAGGGCGACCTGCTCGGCAACCTCTTCTCCGGCGCCGGGCTCGTCTGGTACGGCGGCCTGATCGGCGGCGTGATCGCCGTGTTGCTGTGGGCCTGGTGGCGCGACTTCCTGAGACTCGCGCTGCTCGACATGGCGGCGCCGGCGCTCGCGCTCGGCTACGCGATCGGGCGGATCGGCTGCCAGGTCTCGGGCGACGGGGACTACGGCAAGGCGTCCGACCTGCCGTGGGCGATGGGCTACCCCGACGGCGCCGTGCCGACCGCGCCCGGCGTGGAGGTGCAGCCGACGCCGATCTACGAGGCACTCTCGATGGGTCTCTTCGCGCTCGTGCTGTGGCGCCTGCGCGACGCGCTCGTGCCGGGGGCGCTGTTCGGCGTCTACCTCGTCGGTGCGGGGCTCGAGCGCTTCCTCGTTGAGTTCGCGCGCCGCAACGAGGCGGTGCTCGCCGGGCTGACGGCTCCGCAGCTGGAGAGCCTCGGGCTGCTGGTCGGCGGCGCCGTGTGGCTGCTCGTGCTGCGACGCCGGCACGGCACCCTGCGTGCCGCGGGCGACGCCCGCGCGAGCCGCTCGCGCCCTGCGACCGCCTGAGCGCCCGCGCGCCCGTCGCGCGCGACCGCGTTTGCGCCCCAATTTCCGGGATTAATGCGGTTCGCGCTTGGCAGCGCCGAGCGCGTCGGTAAGGATGCGCGCGATACCGCCGGGGGATGCGGCGGGAGATTGCAGGCCGCCGGGGGATGCGGCGGGGGACCTCGAACAGGGGGTGGCGCCGTGCGCGCGACGAAGGGCTACGTGGCTGGTGTGGGCACGACGGGCGCGCTCGTGGCGGCGATCGCCTGCGCGTTCGCGATGCTGTCGACAGTGGTGGCGGTGCGTGGCTGGTCAGGGACGCTCGGCTCGCCGCAGGTGAGGACGCTCGACGGTGGCGCCGCGTCAGCGGCCGACCTCCTCACCGCTCTCGCCGGAGCCGGTGCGGCTGCGCCGCGCGGGCGCGCAGCCGCAGTGGAGCCTGGCGGGACACGCCGAGCGACGGATCGCACCCTGCGCGTCGGCGACGCGGCGCCCGCCGGCAGACACTTCGCGGGCCTGCCCGTCGCCGACGGCGGGCCGACGCCCGCGCCCGGCGCGCGGGCACCGATCGCGCCGGGCGGGACGGCCGCCGCCGCTCCGCCGCCGGCCGCCGGCGCGCCGGTCCCCCCGGCTCCCTCGCCTGGCGCGAGAGCGCCCCCCGGGGGTGGCAGCGGCAGCGCGCCGCCGGCAGCGCTTTCGCAACCGCCAGGGTCGTCGCAACCGCCAGGCTCGCCGCCGTCGGGCGCCGGCGGCGCCGTCACACAGGTCGCCAGTGGCGTCGGCACGGCGGCGACGCAAACCGGCCAGCAGCTCGGCGGGGCCGTGCAGGGCGCGACCGGCCAGCTCGGCAGAACGGTCGCCCAGGTCAGCCCGGCGGCAGGGCAGCTCGTGACGCAGACCGGGCAGGCGGCCGGCGGCGTCGTGAGCGGCTCGACGGGTGCCGTGGGACAGGTCGTTCAGGGCGTGGGCACGACGGTCGGCGGCCTGCTCGGCGGTCTCGGCGGCGGTAGACCGCGCAGATAGCGCCGCACGCGACGCGGTCGCTGCCGTCGGCCACGCGGGAAGAGGCGGCATAATCACGCGGCGATGGCGGTTACCCGGGATCAGCAGCTCGCGCACGTCCTCCCGCTGGGGAGCCGCGTTGACGCGCGCGGCCACCTCGAGGTGGGTGGCTGCGACGCGGTCGAGGTGGCGCGCGAGCACGGCACCCCTGCCTATGTCTACGCCGAGGACGACCTGCGCGCCCGCGCGCGCGCCTTCGTCGTGGCGATGCGCGCGCGACACGACGACTTCGACGTGCTGTTCGCCTCGAAGGCGTTCCCCTGCACCGCCGCCTACCGGCTGTTCGCGGCCGAGGGGATCGCGTGCGACGTGGCCTCCGGCGGCGAGCTGGCGCTCGCGCTGCGCGGCGGCTTCGATCCCGCGCGCATCTACCTGCACGGCAACGCGAAGTCACTCGCCGAGCTGGGGGAGGCGCTCGACGCCGGCGTCGGCCATGTCGTGCTCGACTCGTTCGACGACGTCGAACGGCTCGAGCGGGTCGCCGCCGAGCGCGGCGTGCGCCAGGCGGTGCTGATCCGCGTCACCCCCGGCGTCGCCGGCAGAACCCACGAGAAGATCTCGACCGGCCAGGCCGACTCGAAGTTCGGCTTCGGCCTCGACGACGCGCGCCGCGCGATCGAGCGGCTGCGCGGCTCGGACGCGCTGGAGCTGGTGGGGCTGCACATGCACATCGGCTCGCAGCTGCTGTCGCTCGACGCCTACCGCCCGGCGATCGCGGCGCTCGCCACGCTCGGCGACTTTCCCGTCTACAACCTCGGTGGCGGCCTCGGCGTCGCCTACACGGCCGGCCAGCAGCCGCCCTCGATCGAGGACTTCGTCGATACGCAGGTGAGCGGGGCGAACGAGCTGCTCGGCCCCGGCAAGCGGCTGCTGATCGAGCCCGGCCGCTCGCTCGTCGCGAACGCCGGCATCACGCTGTACACGGTCGAGACCGTCAAGCGCAACGTCTCGACCTGGGTCGGCGTCGACGGCGGCATGTCCGACAATCTGCGGCCGATGCTCTACGGCTCCGCCTACGAGGCGTTCCTTGCGGATCGGGCCGACGCGGCCGGAACGGGCGAGAAGTGCCACGTCGCCGGCAAGCATTGCGAGTCGGGCGACGTGATCGTGCGCGACGTGCCGCTCGCCGACCCGCGGCTCGGCGACGTGCTCGTCACACCGGCGACCGGCGCCTACGGCCACGCGATGGCGAACAACTACAACGGCATTCCGCGCCCGCCGGTGATCTTCTGCAAGGACGGCGACGCTCGCGTCGTCGTGCGACGCGAGACCTACGACGACCTGGCTGCCCGTGACGCTGGCTGACAGGCGCTTCCGCATCGGCCTGCTGGGGCACGGCACGGTCGGCGGCGCCTTCGCGGCGCTGCTGCCGCAGCGCGCTGAGCACGTCGCCGCGGTCACGGGCCTGCACCCCGAGATCTCCGGCGTCCTGACGCGCTCGCAGGGCGACTTCGAGCAACTGCTCGCCGACAGCGACCTGATCGTCGAGCTGATCGGCGGGATCGAGCCGGCGCGTGACTACGTGATGCGCGCGATGCGCGCCGGCAAGCACGTCGTGACGGCCAACAAGCAACTGCTCTCCCAGCACGGCGAGGAGCTGTGGGCGCTCGCGCGCGAGCAGGACGTGCAACTGCGCTTCGAGGCGGCGGTCGCGGGCGTCGTGCCGGTGATCCGCGTGCTGCAGGAGTCGCTCGCCGCGGCGCACGTCGAGCGCATCCACGGCATCGTCAACGGCACGACGAACTTCGTCCTGTCGGAGATGGCGCGCACCGGCGCCTCCTACGCCGACGTGCTGGCCGAGGCGCAGCGGCTCGGCTACGCCGAGGCCGATCCGACCGACGACGTCAACGGAAGGGACGCGGCGGCGAAGATGGCGATCCTCGCGCGGCTCGCGTTCGACA
>DATHEP010000360.1:0-2011 GCA_035318525.1 Conexibacter sp. | reverse complement strand
CCACGTCGCCGGGGATCGGAGGCGCCGGCGGCGACTTGTCCCAGCCGGTCCCGGCCGCCCAATCGCGGACGTACTGCTTGTCGAACGACGGCTGGCCCTTGCCCGGCTCGTAGCTGTCGGCCGGCCAGAAGCGCGAGGAGTCCGGGGTCAGCACCTCGTCGCCGAGCACGACCTCCGCGCCGGCGTCCTTGCCGAACTCGAACTTGGTGTCGGCGAGGAGGATCCCGTGCTCGGCCGCGTGCTCGTGCGGCCGAAGGCCGGGATCCTCGACCCGCAGGGCCAGGCGGTCGAGCGGGCGCTGCCGGCGCTCGGCTTCCAGGGCGTCGCGAACGTGCACGTCGGCCGGCTGATCGAGCTCGACGTGTCGGACCCCGCGCGGCTGCCCGAGATGTGCGACAAGCTGCTCGCGAACCCGCTGATCGAGGACTACGAGATCCTGCCGACGTGATCAGAACGGTCGAGAACCAAGCAGATCAAGGAAGCAGGGGCGAAGCCTTGGTAGTGCCAAGGCGAGACCCGATGACGCCGAGCTGCGCCGGTTATCGGCCGTTCTGATGCGCTTCGGGGTGCTGCGCTTCCCTGGCTCGTGTGACGAGGTCGACGCGCAGCTCGCCTGCGAGCGCGTCGGCGACGCGGTCATCCTGTGGCACGGCGACCGCGACCTGCGGGGCGTCGACGCGATCGTCGTCCCCGGTGGCTTTTCCTACGGCGACTACCTGCGCGTCGGTGCGATCGCACGCTTCGCGCCGATCATGGAGTCGGTCGTCGAGTACGCGCACGCGGGCGGGATCGTGCTCGGCATCTGCAACGGCTTCCAGGTGCTGTGCGAGGCCGGGCTGCTGCCCGGCGCGCTGCTGCCGAACAAGTCGCTGCGCTTCGTCTGCCGCCAGGTCGACCTCGTCGTCGAGCGCGGCGGCACGCGCTTCACGAACGCCTGCGCGGAGGGCGAGCGGCTGTCGATCCCGGCGAAGCACACGACCGGCTGCTGGTACGCGCCGCCCGAGCTGCACGAGCGCGTGGAGGCGAACGGCCAGGTGCTGTTGCGCTACGCACCGGGCGAGAACTTCAACGGCTCGCTCGCCGACGTCGCCGGCGTCTGCAACGAAGCCGGCAACGTCTTCGGCCTGATGCCGCATCCCGAGCATGCCGTCGACCCGCTGACCGGCTCGACCGACGGGCTGAAGATCTTCCAGTCGATCCACGACCACGTGGCCGCACACATCGCCGCCTGAGATGGTCCCGGCCGACACCGCCCTGCCGCCGCACCGCGCCCTCGGCCTCACCGACGCCGAGTACGAGCTGATCGTCGACAAGCTCGGGCGCGAGCCCAACGAGGTCGAGCTGGCGATGTTCTCCCTGATGTGGTCCGAGCACTGCGCCTACAAGCACTCGAAGAAGCTGCTCGGCCAGCTCCCGGTCGAGGGCCGCTACCTGCTGATGGGCCCGGGCGAGAACGCCGGCGCGGTGGACGTCGGCAACGGCCTCGCGATCGCCTTCAAGGTCGAGTCGCACAACCATCCGAGCGCGGTCGAGCCGTTCCAGGGCGCCGCGACCGGCGTCGGCGGGATCCTGCGCGACGTGTTCGCGGTCGGCGCGCGGCCGATCGCGGTGCTCGACTCGCTGCGCTTCGGCGAGCTGGACTCGCCGCGCTCGCGCTACCTGCTCGAGCACGCGGTCGCCGGCATCGGCCACTACGGCAACTCGATCGGCGTGCCGACGGTCGGCGGCGAGCTGTACTTCGAGGGACCCTACGAGCAGAACTGCCTCGTCAACGCGATGGCGCTCGGGATCGCCGAGCACGATCGCCTCACGCGCTCGGCCGCGACCGGCCCCGGCAACGTGCTCGTGCTGTTCGGCGCGCTGACCGGCCGCGACGGGATCGGCGGCGCGTCGGTGCTCGCCTCGGCCGAGCTCGGCGAGTCCGACGAGGCCAAGCGCCCGTCGGTCCAGATCGGCGACCCGTTCGCCGAGAAGAAGCTGCTCGAGTGCTCGCTGGAGCTGCTCGACTCCG
>DATHEP010000359.1:0-4302 GCA_035318525.1 Conexibacter sp. | reverse complement strand
CGGACGGCCCGCTCGACCTGTCGGTCGCGGGCCTGCCGGCGGGCGTGACGGCGGAGCTGCTCCCCGATCCGGTGCCGGGAACCCAGACCGCGGCCACGCTGCGGCTGACGGCGTCCGACACGGCGCCGCCGTTCTTCGTCCCGGCCGAGCTCACGCTCACCGCCGATCCGCTGCTCAACGCGCTCGTCGCCCCGGCGCCGCGCAGCGTCACGATCCCGATCACGGTCCGCACGAACTTCGAACTGTCGCGGACGAGCGTCGGCGCAGTCGCGATCCCCCAGTGCGCACCGGCAGACATGCCGCTGCGCGTCAACCGCGACCTCGCCTTCGCGACCTCCAGAAGCGTGACGCTCACGGCGGAGGGGCTCCCGCCGGGCGTCACCGCCGAGTTCCTGCCGAGCGCGACCGTGCCGCCCGGCGGCGGACTGATCGCCGAGCCGACGCTGCGGCTGCGGCGCGGCATGGCCGGCGTGCCGGGGGGTGCGAGCGTGCTCGTGCGCGCCATCTCCCCGGGCGCGCCTCAGCGCACGCTCGTCATCCCGCTCGCGAACGCGGCGCCGACCGCGTCGCTCGACGCCACCAGCAGCTCCGGCGCGGTGCCCTCGCGGCTGCAGCCCGGCACACGGATCCGGATGGTCGGCAACGGCTTCTGCGCCGGGACCAAGCTCCGTGTCGGCAACGCGCTGGCGGAGACCGACGCCGACGTCGAGCCGGACGGGACGGCGCTCGCGTTCAGCCTGCCGCGACTGGCGACGAGCGGCGTCGTGACGGTGGTGCCCCCGGGCGGCATCGGCGCATACGGCACCACGAACGCGATCACCGTTCGCAGCCCGCGCAACCACACCGGCTTCCCGTTCGACAACCCGTCCTACGACAACCTGTCGCTCACCGAGCTGGCGGAGCTGGTCGGCTTCGACGAGATGTTCGTGCGCGTCAACCCGTGCTGGCCCTTCTACGACTGCTCGATCCCCACGGGGCTGCCCGACCCGGTCGCCTACCTGAAGTGGCAGATCATCGAGCAGGTGATGCAGGAATCGGGCGGGCACTGCTTCGGCATCAACCGCACGATCCAGGAGCTGGGCGCGGGCCGCATCAGACTCAACCGCTTCGCCTCGGGCCTCACGCGCAACTTCGACATGCCCTCGCCGTCGGGGCCGATCGGTGCGTTCGAGAGCTACCTGGACCATCGCCACGCCGGCCAGGCCACGGGCGAGTTCATGCTCAACTACGGACTGCGATCGGACTCGATCTCCTCGCAGCTCACGCGGATCCGCAACGAGCTGAGAGCCGGCCGACTGCCGGGCGTGATCGTGCACAACTCGTTCACCGAGGGCCACGTGGTCACCGCCCATGACGTCGAGACGCTGATCGACGGCAGAACGATCGTCCACACCTACGACAACGAGCGGCCGTTCCTGCCCGGGGAGGACACGGACACGAGCGGCGTCACGCACCGCGACCGCGAGAACGGCAGCCAGATCGTCGTCAACGCGGCGCAGACGCGCTGGGAGTACAGCAGCTGGTCGGGCGGCAACGACGGCTCGCTGTACGCGACGCTGCTGACCGACTTCCCGGCGAACCCGTCGCTGCCCGGCGTCGGCGAGGCGATCGTGGGGATCTTCGGCTCGGCGGGCGGCGCCGCGGTGACGAGTGGGAGAGCGAGCGGCGCCGAGGTCGTGCCCGTGCTCGACCGCAACGCCGTCCCAGGGGCGGCAGGCTTCCTGATCGGCGAGCGCGGCGCCGACGCGATCTCGCACGTCGTGAGAGGCAGGAGAAGAGGCGCGTACTCGCAGCTGATCGCCGGCCGTGGCTTCGTCGGATCGGTGGACGGCGTGCGGACGGCGCGGGGCGTCGTCGACCGCGTCAGCGGGACGCCCGGCGCGCGGCTGCTGCGCTTCGCCGGCGAGCGAGCGCGCCGGATCACGTTGAACGTGGGCGTGGAGGCCGGCAGAGCCCGGCGCTCCGCCACGATCCACACCCGCACGACGGCCAGCGGGAGCGAGACCGTGCAGCTCGCCGGCGGCAGATCGTTGGTCTACGAGCACGACGGCGCGGCGACGAGCTGGTCGTTCGCGCTGTCGAGCGCCGAGCCGGGCGCCGCCGCCGGGAGCTTCGCGTCCGGCCGGCTGACCGTGCGCGACGGCGACCGCGTGACCGCAACCCCGGTCAGATGGCGTGCACCCTCGTCGGTGCGCCTGTCGATCCGCCACGCGGACGGCCGCCGCGAGACGCGCAGGCTGCGCAACCGCGCGACCGGACCCTCGGCGCGGATCTCCGTCACGCGCCTGCGGGTCGCGACCGCGCGGGGCCGCGACGTGGCGCAGGTGACAGCGCGGCTGCGGCGACTGCGCGGGAGCGCGGTGCAGGGCGTCGTGCTGCGCCTGACGCGCGGCGGTAGAACGGTGGCGCGCCGCGGCTTCGCGGTCCGCCGGCCGCGCAATGGCGCACGCACGTTCAGATGGCGGCTGCCGGCCGGCCTGGCCGCGGGCCGCTACCAGCTCCTGGCGGACATCACCGTCGCGTCGACGGGCGCCCGGTCCGGCACGCGGCGGGTCGTGCGGCACGCCTCGGTGCGGTTGTAGGGCTGCCCGCTACCCGCGGGCTCGCGGGCGACACGCACGTGAAGATCGGTCACGGGCGCCACTACGCCGATGTGCCGCCGGTGAAGGGCGTATGCCGCGGCTCGTCCTCCTCGACGCTGAAGGCGGCGGCACGATGTCGCGGCTCGACCCGCAGGCGGGGGCGCGGGCGTAGGCAGGCACCGCAACCTACGCATTCGGCACAGTCGCGCTCTAGCCTCGCTCGCTCCTTACCAGAAGAAGGAGCATCGTATGAGGAACCGGCTCGCGATCATCGCCGCCACACTCGCGCTGGCCGCAGCAGCGGTCGGCTGCGCCGACACCGGAACAGCCGGCTCTGACGACGCTCCTAGCGCCGTCGAGACGTCGGCAGAGGACCGTGCAGCCGAGCGTGCCGCGAAGCGTGAACGCGCTCGCCAAGCCCGCCGGGCCGAGCGTCGGGAGGCACAGCGCATCGCACGTCGGCGAGCCGCTCGGCGCGCCGAAGCGCAGCGACGCGCACGAATCCGAGCCGAGCAGCAGGCCGCTGTCGAGGCGGCGCCCGCGTGCGACCCGAACTACGAGGGCGCTTGCCTGGACCCGAACGCGAGCGACTACGACTGCGAAGGTGGCTCCGGCGACGGGCCGATGTACACCGGGTACGTCACAGTCGTGGGCTCCGACCCACACGGGCTCGACTCCGACGGCGACGGGACGGGCTGCGAGTAGCGCGGAACTGCTGCGCTACCCGCCCTCGATCCGCCGCAGCGAGGCGTCGTCGCCGTCGCCGCGCGGCAGCTCGACGCCAGCCGGCAGCTCGAGGTGCAGGTCGGTCAGCGGGTCGACGAGCAGCACGCCCGGGCCGACGCGCGCGTGCAGCACGTGGCCGCCGCGCGTGCGGTCCGCCGTGATCGCGTGCAGGTGTGCGCCGGGCAGCTCGACGCCGCCGGCCCAGGTGGGGAAGACGAAGCCGACGAGGCTGCCCTCGACGCCGTCGATCGCGAACTCCTGCTGAGTGGTCGCCGCCTCGACGAGTGGCGGGTAGGGCTTGGGCTGGCGCGGGACGGAGCGGGCGTGGACGTGGTCGAGGCGGCCGTCGAAGCGCACGGCGAGGGCTCCGGCTGCGGGTCCGGCGCTGCTGCGGGCGGGTCCTGTCGGCTCCGGGCGCGCGCACACGCGGCTATCGCCGCGCGCACGTGCGTCCTCACCGCCACCCGCCCGATCAGCGTGGCTCGTCGCACGCGCCATCAGCTCGTCCAGCTCGACCTGTCCGTCAACCACGATCGTCTGGTCAGCGGCGAACGGCGTCACGACCGCAAAGGGTGTGCGCTCCTCGTCCCCGGCACGCTCGACCATGCCGTCAACGCGCGCCCGCCAGACCTCGCCGTCGAGCACGATCATCTCGCCGTCGAGGCCGTCGAACGTGCCGAGGCCGAGGTCGCCGTGGCGGCGCAGCTCGCCGATCGTCAGGTCGCCGTCGTAGGCGCCGTCGAGCAGCGCCTCCAGCGTCGAGGTCTGGAAGACGACGTGCGCGGCGTGCTCTTCCAGCGACAGCTCCGCGTGGCGGACGGCCTGCAGGTGGAGCGCACTGACGAGCCGCGGGTCGATCGCCACGCGCCGCAGGCTAGCCCGGCGGCCGGCGCTTCACGGCCCGCTGCGTCGCCGAGTGCCGTCCGTGGTGGTGGTCCGTTCGGGCGTCGGTGGGTGTGCGTCGGGTCGCCGGGTTGGGCATCGAGGGGGCGAG
>DATHEP010000358.1:0-3456 GCA_035318525.1 Conexibacter sp. | reverse complement strand
GCGCGAACTTGGGCACCGGCAGGCCGGCTCGCTCGAGCGCGGCGTTGACGACGTGCTTCCGCAGGCAGAGCGAGGTCGTCCAGCTCGCACTGCCGGTGTACGGCAGGTCGAGCAGCTCGAGCACCGAGATCACGGGCGGCTCCAGTGCCGCGACGCCGTCGATGGACTCGCACAGGTTGAAGACGAGGTCCACGCGCGCGCGCCGGAGCTTGTCGATCCACTTCGCGTCCGGGCTGGCCGGGATGCGGACGATCTCGTTGCCCTCGCTCGCGAGCTCCGCGGCGACGGCGTCCACCGTACCGGTGATGAGCTGATCGGGCGCCGTGGCGCTGACGCCGTCGAAGAGGATGCCGACTCTCACGCGGACTCCCGGCCGAGCACGACGCCGTGTCGCGACGCGGCCGCCTGGAGGCAGGCCCCGATGAGGGCGTCGTAGTCGAGCCCTGCGGCGCGCGCCGCCTTGGGCAGGCAGGAGTTGTCGGTGGGGTCGGGGAGGATGCCCGGCAGCGGATTGACCTCCACGACGGTCGCGCGGCCGGCGGCGTCGAGGCGCACGTCCACGCGGGACCAGTCGCGGCAGCCGAGCGCCACGAAGGTGCGGCGGACGACGTCCTCGATCTCGGCGCGGAGGCCGGCGTCGATGCGCGCGGGGCACTCGAAGATCTGCAGCGGGCGGTCGGCGCGGTCCCACAGCCACTTGGCCTCGAAGCCGTAGATGGGGAGGGCGCCGTTCGGGAGCGCGGCGAAGTTCATCCCGACGATCGGGAGCACCGTCGCCTCGGCGCCGTTGCCGAGAACGCCGCAGGTGAACTCGGCGCCGGGCAGATAGCTCTCCACGATCACCGGCTGCTGGTAGCGCTCGAGCAGATCGAGCAGGACGGGGCGCAGTCCCGCCGCCGAGTCGACGAAGTTGCGCTCGGTAATGCCCTTGGACGATCCCTCGTGCACCGGCTTGGCGAAGAGCGGAAAGGCGAGCTCGCCGGCGAGGAGGGCGGTGACGTCCGTCACCGAACGCACGAGCGACCAGTCGGCGGTGGGGACGCCATGGGCGCGGAGGACCTCCTTCGTGCGCGACTTGTCGAGGCAGAGCGCGAGGGTGAAGGGATCGCTGCCGGAGTAGGGGATGCCGTAGAACTCGCAGATCGCGGGCACGTGCGCCTCGCGGTTGGGGCCGCGGAGCCCTTCGGCGATGTTAAAGACGATGTCGGGACGCGCGGCGCGGAGCCGCTGCGGAAAGTCGTCGGTGGCCTCGAGGCGGATCACCTCGCCGTGGCGGCCCAGCGCGCGGGCGACGGCGTCGATCGTTTCGGCCGAGTCCCACTCCGCGTACTCGTCGTCGGCGGCGGGCGCGATGACGGCGGCGGGAGCGGCGAGCGTGGCGAGCGCGCCCCTACTGGGCGGCTCCTCGTCGCCGCACGGCAGCTCGGCTGCCGGCGCGGCGACGAGGTCGGGCTTCTGATTGTACGCGAAACCGATGCGCGTCATCCCGGCCATTTCATGTTGTCCCGCAGGGGAGAGCGGTGTCGCTCGATGCGGTCGCTCGATCGATCATGCAGTCGGGCAAGAGGCACGCCATGCATGACGATGGCCGAAGATAGGTACGCGAGATTTTTCGCGCAATGAAAAATTCCGCGCGAGCCTCGACCTGCCGGCGCTCAGACTTTGTGGTAGCCCACTCGCGCCGCCTCGCGGCGATCGGCGGCGAGGTAGATCTCGAAATCGGAGAAGAAGCCGGGCGCCTCCGTCTGGAGGATGCGGAGGATGGCGACGGCGGCGCGGCGGATCTCCAGCTCGGCGCCCTCGCTCGAGCGGAGCTCGAGCATGGTGCGCCAGGCGCGCGCATTCCCGGTGACGACGATCTTCGTCTCGGTGGAGTTGGGGAGGACGCCGCGCGCGGCTTCACGCGCCATCTTCCGGCGGTGGACCTTGTCGGCCACCCACCCGTAGCGCTCCATGAGCTGCGCCACGAGCGCGACGTACGCCGCCTGCGCGGCCTCGATCTGCGACCGCCACGCGCCCTCGAGCGCGTCGTCGCCGGCGATGGCGGGCGGGACGACGAAGGCCGCCTCGCTCTCGTCCACGTAGCGCTGCGAGAGCTGGGAGTAGGCGAAGCCGGCGCGGTGCCGCACGAGCTCGTGGGTCAGGGAGCGGCTCACACCCTCGAGGAGGAGCGAGTAGGTCGCGTGCTCGAGGACGCTGCCGTGCCCCTGCTTCTTGATGTTCTCCAGATAGTCGCGGGTGGCGCGGTTGGCCGGGTTGTGCTGGCTCATGTAGCAGAGCCGGCCGGCGAACTCCGCCAGCCGCTCGCCGTCGGTGCTGTCGCCGATCCAGGAGACAGCGAGGTGCTCCGGCGCGCAGAACGTGGGCCGGGCGAGCACCGAGATCAGGGGCTCGTGATACAGGCGTGGCGCGGTGGAGACGGCGGCGGTCATGAGGGTGCGGCGGAGGGAAGAGAGGTCGGCGGTGCGCGAAAGCTAGAACACGCCCGGCGGCGAGTCGAGTGAGCCGTCGGCGGCGGGCTCGGCGAGCAGCTCGAGGCGGAGGCGGGCGTACGCGCGATCGCGCTCGACCGTGTCGAGCGCCCGCCGCGCCGGTGCGGGCAGGGGTGGAAGCGCAGGATCGTACTTCACCAGATCGACCGGCCGCTCGCCGGCGACGGCGAGCTTCGCGCCGGGATTGAGCAGCGCGTCCGGATCGAACGCTCGCTTCACGACGGCGAAGCGGGCGAGCGACTCGGCCGGCCAGACGCGCGGCAGGAGCGGCGCGCGGAGCCGCCCGTCGCCGTGCTCGCCGGAGAGGGTGCCGCCGAGCCTGGCCGTGAGCGACGCGACCTCGTCGAGGAGCGCGATGATGCGGGCGCGCCAACCGGGCTCGCTCACGTCCACGAGCGGATTCACGTGGACGTGCGCATCGCCCGCGTGGCCGAAGATCACGCCGCGGATCCCCTGGCGGTCGAGTGCGCCGCGCACGCCGCGCACGTAGGCCGCGAGCCGGTCGGGGGGCACGCAGCCGTCCTCGATGAACTGCATCGACTTGAGCGACGGGTCGAGCCGGCCGAGGATCGGGCTGGCCGCGTGGCGCAGCTCCCACATCGACCGCTCCGTCGCCTCGTCGAGCGCGAGGAGGACCTCCACCGCGCCGCCGGCGCGGAATCCGGTCTCGACGTCGCGGGCGAGTGACTCGGCGGGCCAGACGCGCGGCAGGAGCGGCGCGCGGAGCCGTCCGTCGCCGTGCTCGCCGGAGAGGGTGCCGCCGAGCCTGGCCGTGAGCGACGCGACCTCGTCGAGCAGCGCGATGACGCGGGCGCGCCAATCGGGCTCGCTCACGTCCACAAGCGGATTCACGTGCACGTGCGCGTCGCCTGCGTGGCCGAAGATCACGCCGCGGATCCCCTGACGGTCGAGCGCGTCGCGCACGCCGCGCACGTAGGCCGCGAGCCGGTCGGGGGGCACGCAG
>DATHEP010000357.1:0-6127 GCA_035318525.1 Conexibacter sp. | reverse complement strand
TACGCGACAATCCCGCGCGATGAGCCCCGATCCCGAGCCGCCGCCCGCGCGTCCTCTCACCGGCGGCGCGGTCATGTCGGCCACCAGCCGCGTGACGGTCGCGGTCACCGGCGCGGCGGCGACGATCCTCGTGGCGCGGCTGCTGGGCCCGGAGGGCGCGGGCGGCTACGCGATCGCACAGACGCTGATCCTGCTGCTGACGGTGGCGACGACGCTCGGCGTCGAGCACGGCGTCACCTACTTCGTCAGCTCCGGGCGCTGGGCGGTCGCGGACGCGTATCGCTCCGCGCAGCGGGTGGCGCTCGTCTCCGGGATGGTGGGCGCGGCGCTCGGGCTGGGAGCGCGGCTGCTCGTGCCGTCCGCCTTCGGTGGGCTGTCGGTCGCGACGACCGCGGTCGCGGTCGCGGCGCTCCCGTTCGCGCTCTCGTGGCTGTATGCCACCTACCTCGCGCTCGCGACCGACCGCTACGAAGCCTACGCGCTCCCGCCGGCGCTCCAGTCGATCGCCGCGATGTGCGCGGTCGGCGTGCTCGCCGCGCTGTTCGGGGTGCCGGGGGCCGTGGCCGGCTTTGTGGCCGCGCACGTCCTGACGGCGCTGGTCGTCGCCGTGACCGTGCGGCGGCGGCTGACCGCGCCGGGCGGTCCGCACGCGACGACGACGGAGGAGCGGCCGCTGCGCCGCGCCGTCGCGTTCGGCATCAAGGGCTACCTCGCGAACGCGCTGCAGTTCCTCAACTACCGCATCGACGTGTTCGTGCTGGCCGGCGTCGCCGGCACGGCGGCCGTCGGGCAGTACTCGGTCGCGGTCGCCGCGACGGGCGTGATGTGGCTGCTGCCGCAGGCGCTGAGCGAGGTGCTGTTCCCGCGCGTCGCCGCGCTGCGCGCGCGCACGGACGCGGAGGGGGAGGCGACGCGCGCGTTCGTCGAGACGAAGAGCCTGCGCCACACGGTCCTGATCGTCGTCGCCTCGACGCTCGTGCTGGCGGCGGCGATCGAGCTGCTCGTCGTGCCGATCTACGGCTCCGAGTTCCGGCCGGCGATCGAGCTGGGGCTGATCCTGCTGCCGGGCGTCGCCCTGATCGGGATCGCCGGAACGCTGTCGGCCACGATCGTCGGGCACGGCAAGCCGGGCTACTCGCTCGCGATCGCGGTGATCACGACGCCGATCACGATCGCGCTCTACGCGATCCTGATCCCCGCGTACGACGCGACCGGCGCGGCGGTCGCCTCGAGCATCTCGTACGCGCTGAGCTTCGTGCTGGCGAGCATCTTCTACCGCCGCGTCACCGGAGCCGCGCTGCTGCCGCGGCTGCTACCGACGCGCTCCGAGCTGGCCGACTACCGCGGGCTCGCCCCGGCGATCCTCGCCTGGGGGCGCGGCGTGCGAGCGCGGCGCGTGGGCGGCTGAGCATGCGCGTGCTGCTCGCGCCGATCGAGGTGGCCGGCGTCGCTGGGGCGCTGCGCGCGGGCCTGCGCCGGCGCGGCCACGACGCCGAGCTGGTGGTGCTGAACGCTCACCCGTTCGGGCTCCCCCACGACCGCGTCCTCACCGGCTACGGCGCCCGCGCCGCGCTGGGGCTGGCGGCGCCGTTCCGCTACGACGTCCTCCACTACCAGTTCGGCACCACGCCGTTCGAGCTGCTCGACGCGGCGTGGGCGCGCGCGACGCGGCGCCCGCTGCTGCTGATGCACTACTGGGGCGACGACTGCCGCCTGCCCGAGGTGGCGGCGAGCCGTCACCCGGCGCGCGCGCGCGTCTACGACGCGGTGCCGCGCGACGTCCGCACGACGCGCCGGCGGCTGCGCCTCGCCGGCCGGCTGTGCCACGCCGCGCTCGTCTCGGACCGCGAGCTGCTCGCACACGTGCGCCCGTTCTTCCGCACCGTCTACGTCGTGCCGACGCCGGTCGAGCTGCCGGCGTCGCTCGTCGACCCGCCGTCGCTCGACGGCGAGGGCCCGATCGTCTTCCATGCGCCGTCGAGCGCGATCGTGAAGGGGACGGCCGAGATCCTCGCCGCGCTGGAGCGGCTCGCCGCCACGCGTCCGCTGCGCGTCCGCACCATCAGCGGCGTCCCGCGCGCCGACGTCCTGGCGGAGGCGGCGCGCGCCGACGTCGTCGTCGACCAGCTGAACTCGGAGACCCCGGGCGTCTTCGCGCTCGAGGCGATGGCGCTCGGCCGGCCGGTCGTGCTCGAGTACGACGCGCGGCAGCTCGCGCCGTTCGCGTGCGACGCGCCGCTCGTCGCCGCCACCGCCGCGACGCTCGCCGAGCGCGTGGCCGAGCTGTGCGACGACGAGACGCGCCGCCGCGAGCTCGGCGAGGCCGGCCGGCGCTTCGTGCACGCGGTCCACGACGCCGACCGCGTCGCCGCCGCCGCCGAGCACGTCTACGCGCACGCCCGCGCACGCCCGGCGGGCGTGTTCGTCGCGACCGCGGAGGGCGTGCGGCCGCTGGACGATGGACTAGCCTTCGCGCCCGCATGAGCAGCCCCGCCCGCCAGCCGCTGCGCGGCCTCGTCGTCGGCCTCGGCGTGATGGGGTCGCACCATCTGCGCGTTCTCTCCTCGCTCGACGACGTCGAGGTCGTCGCCGTCGTCGACCCGGACGCCGACCGGCGCGCGCGGGCGCAGAGCGCCCACGCGCACGTGCACGCCCACGCCGCGCTCGACGAGGCGCTCGCCGCGCATGCGCTCGACTTCGTCTGCGCGGCCGTCCCGGTCCCGCATCTGGCCCCGACCGCCCATGCCGCGCTCGCCGCCGGCCTGCACGTGCTCGTCGAGAAGCCGACCGCGCCGAGCGAGCAGGAGGCGCTCGAGCTGATCGCCGTCGCGGAGGAGCGCGGGCTGCTGCTGGGGGCCGGCCACGTCGAGCGCTTCAACCCCGCCGTGATCGCCCTCAAGCGCAAGCTCGACGAGGGCGTCATCGGGCGCGTGCACCAGATGCACGCGCGCCGCCTCAGCCCGTTCCCGAACCGCGACTCGATGCTCGGCGTCGCGCTCGACCTCGCGACGCACGACATCGACGTCATGCGCTTCCTCAGCGGCAGCGAGGTCAAGCGCGTGTTCGCCGAGACCTCGCAGCACTACCACGAGGCCGCCGAGGATCTCTTGTGCGCGACGCTGCGCTTCGACGACGAGGCGACCGGACTGCTGGAGGTCAACTGGATCACGCCGACGAAGGTGCGCGAGCTGACGGTGACGGGCGAGCGCGGCACGTTCCGCGTCGACTACCTGACGCAGGACCTGTTCCTGTTCGAGCACCCCACGCAGTCCAACGAGTGGGAGGCGCTCGCCGGCATGCGCGGGGGCGGCGAGGGCGACATGGTGCGCTTCGCGCTCGAACGGCGCGAGCCGCTGCGCGTCGAGTGGGAGGCGTTCCTCGCGGCGGTGCGCGACGGCGGCGAGGCGCCGGTGAGCGGCCGCGACGGGCTCGCCGCGCTGTCGACGGCGCGGGCGATCCAGCAGGCGGGCCGCACGCACGAGACGGTCGCCCCGAGCTACCGCGCCGCCGTACGCCGGTAACCTCCCGCGGCGTGCCTGCCGCCCCCCTCGCCGTCCCCGCCCCGCTCCGCGACCGCTACGCCGGCCGCACGGCGCTCGTCACCGGCGGCGCCGGCTTCATCGGCAGCCACCTGGTCGACGGCCTGCTCGCGGCGGGCGTCGCCCACGTGCACGTCGTCGACGACCTGTCGCTCGGTCGGCGCGAGAACCTGGCCGCGGCGCTGGCGCGTCCCGAGGCGCGCCTGACGGTCGTCGACTGCGCCCCCGACGGCGCGCTCGCGGGCGCGATCGGCGACGAGCGCTACGACGTCTGCTTCAACCTCGCCGTGATCCCCCTGCCGCACTCGCTGATCGACCCTGCGGCCAACGTCAACCGCAACGTCGCGATGTCGACGGCCGTCTGCGAGCTCGGACGGGCGCGCCGCTACGACCGCCTCGTGCAGTTCTCCTCCTCGGAGGTGTACGGCACCGCCCAGCGCGCGCCGATGGACGAGGCGCACCCGCTGCTGGCGCACACGCCGTACGCCGCCGCGAAGGCGGCGACCGACCTCGTCGCGGCCAGCTACGCGACGACGTTCGGGCTCGAGGTCGTCACCGTGCGCCCCTTCAACACCTACGGCGAGCGCCAGAACGACGCGGCGTACGCGGGCCTGATCCCAGCGGTGATCGGCCGCGTGCGCAGCGGCCGGGCGGTGGAGATCCACGGCGACGGGCTGCAGACGCGCGACATGACGCATGTCGACGACACGGTCCTCGGCACGCTCGCGATCGCGGCGACCGACGAGGCGATCGGCCTGACGCTCAACCTCGGCAGCGGGCGCGAGGCGTCGGTGCTCGAGATGGTCGGGCTGCTGCTCGAGGCGCTCGACGCGCCGGGCCACCCGGTCGAGCACGTGGAGGGGCGCCCCGGCGACGTGCGCCGCCTGCTCGCCGACACGTCGCTCGCGGAGCGCGTCGCCGGCTACCGGCCGAGCGTCTCGCTGCGCGACGGTCTGCGGCGCACCGTCAGCTGGTACGCGTCGGCGGCGCCGGCGCGATAGCGGCCCGCAGCGCGTCCGCGATCCGCACGACGTCGTTGTCGGCCAGCCGCTCGTGCAGCGGCAGCGCAAGCGTGCGCTCCAGCAGCGCGTGCGAGGCCGGCAGATCGCCGGGCCGCGTGCCGCAGGCGCGCTGGAAGGCCGGCTCCGCGTGCATCGCGTACGTGCCGAGCGTCGACTCGACACCCTGCTCGCGCAGCGCGGGGATCAGCGCGTCGCGGTCGATCCGCTCATCGAGCACGACCACGAACGCCTGATAGGGATGCAGGAACCCGTCCGGCACGCGCTGGGGTCGCACGCCCGGCACGTCGGCGAGCGCCCCCGTCAGCCGCGCGGCGAGCTCGCCCCGCCGGCGCACCGTCGCGGCGTGGTGCGGGACCTGCACGACCCCGAGCGCGGCGTTGAGATCGCTCATGCGGTAGTTGAAACCCGGCTCGACGAAGGTCGCGCGCCAGCCGGCCCGCTCGGCGCCGTGATTGCGCAGACGCCGCAGGCGCGCGGCGAGCGCGTCGTCGTCGGTCGTGACCATGCCGCCCTCGCCGGTCGTGAGCGACTTGCGCGGATGGAAGCTGAAGCAGGACAGCGCGCCGAACGCGCCGACGCGGCGCTCGCCGATCGCTCCGCCGAGCCCGCAGGCGGCGTCGCACACGAGCGCCACGCCGCGCTCCACCAGCAGCGGCTCGATCGCGCGGTAGTCGGCCGGCAGGCCGAACACGTCGACTGTCAGGACGGCCTTGGTGCGCGGGCCCAGCAGCGCCTCCAGCGCGTCCGGCGCGACGCAGTAGGTCTGCGGGTCGACGTCGGCGAGCCGCAGGGTGGCGCCCCGCTGGAGCACCGCGTTGCCGGTCGCCGGATAGGTGAAGTCGGCTGCGACGACCTCGTCGCCGGGGCCGACGTCGAGCGCCGCCAGGCTCAGCTCGATCGCCGTCGTCGCCGAGGTCGTCGCGACGGCGTGCGCGACGCCGCAGAAGTCGGCGATCGCGCGCTCGAACTGCTCGACCATCGGGCCCTGGGTGAGGTGGCCGCTCGCGAGCACGCGACCGACGGCGGCGAGCGCGTCGCCGCCGAAGCGCGGGTCGGCGAGGCGCAGCATCAGCCCGACGCCCCGGGGCGATGGCGGATCACGCGAGCCGGCACGCCGGCGACGACCGCGCCGTCGGGCACCTCGCCGAGCACGACCGCCCCCGCGCCGACCTGCACGCCCCTCCCGAGCCGCGTTCCCGGCAGCAGCACGGCGCCGATGCCGATGTCGCATCCCGCACCGACCTCGACCGGCGCGAACGTCAACGGCGCCTCGATGATCGGCGCCGGCCAGGCCGTCTCCTCGTGCGTCGAGGTGAGGATCATCACGCGCGGCCCGATGCCGACGCGCGCGCCGACGCGGATCCCGCCCGCGCTCTGGAAGTAGCAGTCCTGCCCGATCCAGCTGCCGGCCTCGATCCGCAGCTCGCCGCGCGTGTCGCCCTTCAGCATCGTGCGGTGCCCGACGTACACGTCCGCCCCGAGATGCACGTGCGCCGCGTTGAACACGAGCACGCCCTCCTCGATCACGGTGCCCTCGCCGCAGGCGCCGAGCTCGCCGGGGGTGAA
>DATHEP010000356.1:0-5238 GCA_035318525.1 Conexibacter sp. | reverse complement strand
CCCCGTTGCGCTCGTCGCGCCAGCGCGGCGACGGGATCGTCCCCGCGATCTCGCCGCCGATGTCGATCCCGGTCGCGGCGCCGAAGCCGAAGCGTCTTGCCCACGCCTGCAGCGGCCCGCCGTCGGGTCTCGCGACCGGGTCGGCGTTCAAGCGCTCGCCCAGCCAGTAGAAGAAGGTGTCGACCGAGACCTTCAGCGCGTCCCGCAAGGCGACCGTCCCGTACACGGCGCCGCCCGCGTTTCTCCGTCTCAGCGCGCCCTGCTCGTAGACGCCGTCGTCGACGAACGCCGTCGAAGGCGTGATGACGCCCGCGGCGAGCGCGGCAACGGCCGTGACGACCTTGAACGTCGAGCCGACCGGGTAGGCCCCCGCGATCGCACGGTTGATCTGCGGGTAGTTGCGCGTCGCGCCGAGCTGCTCCTCGTAGGCGCGCTCGCTGATCGGTCTCGTCAGCAGGTTCGGGTCGAAGCTCGGCGCCGAGCCCATCGCGAGCACCTCGCCGTTGCGCGGGTCAAGCGCGACGAACGCGCCGCCCTGCGACGGGTTGCCGTTCGCGTTCGCGAGGCCGATGCCCGTCTCCAGCGCCACCTGTCCCGCTCTCTGGAGGCCGAGGTCGATCGACAGCCGCAGGTTCGCGCCCGGAACCGGCTCACGCTGTCTCAGGTACCCCTTCGCGCGGCCGAGCGCGTCGACCTGCACGCGCGTCGCGCCGTCGCGACCGCGCAGATAGCGGTCGTAGGTGTACTCCAGCCCCGACTTGCCGACGAGCGTGCCGCCCTTGACGCCGCGGTAGTGGTCCTGCTCGAGCTGCTGCTCGTCGATCTGACCGATCGTGCCGAACAGCTGCGCGCCGATCGCGTCGTACGGATAGGAGCGCAGGAAGACCTGCTGGATCGAGACGCCGGGGAACTCCTGCTGGCGCTCCGCGAGGTAGGAGTAGACCGCCGGCGAGACGTCCGTCTTGATCGTCACGTCCGCGTACGGCAGCAGGAAGACGCCCTTGCGCACGATGCAGTCGAGCTCCATCGTGCGCATGACCTCTCTGTCGATCGTGCACTTCTGCGGCCGTGTCGAGACGCCGAGCACGCGGCTGAGGCGCGCGAGCAGCGCCCGGCGATCGGCCGCCTCGCCAGGCAGCTTCGGCGGCGAGACGACGACCGCGACCGCGCGCCGGTTCTCGACGAGCGTTCTGCCGTGACGGTCGACCATCTCGCCGCGGGGCGCCGCGATCTGCAGGTCGCGCACGCGGTTGCCCGCCGCCTGCGCGAGGTACTCGTCGCCCGACAGCACCTGCAGGAACCACAGGCGGAAGAAGACGATCCCGAACAGCGCAAGCGCGATCCCGCCGAGGATCGCCACGCGCATCGCGAGCTGCGGCGTGATCGGCGGGCGCCGGTCCTCCGGGGGCTGCAGGGAGCTCATCGCTGGGCCGACGGGCGTTGCAGGGGTGAGAGGCCGCCGGTCGTGTAGGCGCGGCGGCGCCGGCGGCGCGGATCCTCGGGCAGCGAGCCCTGCACGACGCGGCGCACCAGCGCGTAGATCGGCAGCGCCAGCAGCGTGCCGAGCAGGATCGTCACGACGACCTGGCGCAGCAGCAGCCAGCTGACGGGCGCCTGCACGCCGAGCAGGAACTGCATCAGCGCGAAGCCGATCGTCGAGCAGGCGGTCGCGGCCGCGCCGACGGCGAGCGGGACGAGCCCGTGGGCCGGGTCGCGCAGCTCGCGCAGGCGGCCCGCCGCGTACCCGATCGTGATGAACAGCAGCGAGGTCACGCCCAGCGTCTGCACGAGCGCAAGGTCGACGAACAGCCCGACGCTGAAGCCGAAGACGGCGCCCGGCAGCGAGCCGGCCAGCAGTCCGACCGAGGCGACGACGAGCGGCGACAGGTCTGCCGTGACACCGAAGACCGTCACCTGCGAGACGGCGGCGATCTGCACGACGACCGTCAGGAAGCCGAGCGCGGCGAGCCGCAGCGGGAGCTGGTAGCCGTCGCTCACGGACCCACCTGCGCGCGCGCGCCGGCGTCCTCGGAGCTCGTCAGCAGCACCTGCACGAAATCGAGGTGGCGCAGGTCGGCGATCGGCGCCATGTGAATCTGCTGGTCGATGTCCAGCTCCTGCGGGTCGGCCTCCGTCACGCGGCCGATCGGGACGTTCGGCGGGTAGAGCGACTCGAGCCGGCTGGCGCGCGAGCCGGCTGTCACGACGACGTCGCCCTCCTCGATCCGCGCGTCGCGCGGGAGCAGCTGCACGAGCAGGTCGAGCGGGTCGCCGACCGACGGCTTGACGAGCCCGTACTCGCCGTTGCCGGCGCCGTTCAGCACGCGCGCGGAGACGATCGAGCTGGGGTCGGTGATGAGCGTGACGATCGCCGTGCCGCCGGCGACCGTGCTGATGTGCCCGACGAGCCCGCCGCCGGCGATCACGGCGTCGCCGGCGCGTACGCCGTCGCCGCTGCCCGCGTTGACCTGCAGCGTGTCGCGCAACAGGTTGTTCGGCGAGCGGCCGATGATCCGCACGGTGCGCTTCTCGTATGCGTCGAGCCCGTTCGACTCGTCGATCCGGAGGATGCCCCGCAGCTCCTCGTTCTCCTCCATCGCGACCTGGTAGCCGACGACCTGCTCAAGCAGTCTGTCGCGCTGCGCTCTCAGCTGGTCGCGCTCCTCCTTCGCACGCGCCGTGTCGCCGAACCAGCCGAACAGGTCGCGCACCGGCTTGAGCGCGCGGCTGGCGCCCTCCTGGATCGGCGAGAGCACCGTCACGACGCCCCGCTGCACGCTGTGCAGCGGGCTCCCGGGGGACTCCCCGAAGTAGAGCGTGAGGAGCGTCAGGGAGACGACGACGAGCAGCGCGAGCGCGACTCGACGACGACGGACGTGCTTGTCGTACACGGGTTGGGGGACTCCAAAGCTGGTTGCTCCTGCGCTGCGCTAGCTGGCGAGCTTGCCATCAGTAGCGGCGGCGCCGGTTGTTCCTTGCATTCTTGTGCGACCGGTGGATCGCCTCGAACTCCTCGAGCGAACGACCCGACCCGACCGCGACGCACGTCAGCGGAGACTCCGCCAGATGCGCCGGCATCTGCGTCTCGTGGCGCAGGCGCTCGTCGAGCCCCTGCAGCAGCGCGCCGCCACCCGCGAGCATGATGCCGCGGTCCATGATGTCGGACGCGAGCTCGGGAGGGGTGCGGTCGAGCGTCTCCTTGACCGCATCGATGATCTGCGAGATCGGCTCCTCGAGCGCGGTGCGGATCTCCTCGCTCGTGAGGACGACCGTCTTCGGCAGGCCGGAGACCATGTCGCGCCCGCGGATCTCGGCCTGGACCTCTTCGTCCATCTCGAAGGCCGAGCCGATCTCGAGCTTGACCTCCTCGGCCGTCTGCTGCCCGATCAACAGCTTGTACTCGCGCTTGACGTAGTTGATGATCGCCTCGTCGAGCTCGTCGCCGCCGACGCGGATCGACTGCGAGACGACGATCCCGCCGAGCGAGATGACGGCGACCTCCGAGGTGCCGCCGCCGATGTCGACGACCATCGAGCCGGTCGGCTCGCCGACCGGCAGGCCGGCCCCGATCGCAGCCGCCATCGGCTCCTCGATCAGGTAGGCCTGGCGCGCGCCCGCGGACAGGCACGCCTCCTCGACCGCGCGCTTCTCCACGCCGGTCACGCCGGACGGCACGCAGACCACGACTCGCGGGTGCGCCCAGCGGTTCTGGTGCACCTTCTGGATGAAGTGGCGCAGCATCTCTTCGGTGACCTCGAAGTCGGCGATCACCCCGTCCTTCAGTGGCCGGATCGCGGAGATCGTCCCGGGCGTGCGGCCGAGCATGCGCTTGGCCTCGATCCCGACCGCGTGCACCTCGCCGCTGCGCGAGTCGACGGCGACGACGGAGGGCTCGGAGAGAACGATCCCACGCCCCCGTACGTAGACGAGCGTGTTCGCGGTTCCGAGGTCGACCGCCATGTCGCGGCCGCCGAACCCGGTCAGGTAGCTGAAGAAGCCCATTCGTGGTGAGGGGGGAAGGCGAGCGAGGGGTGCAAGCGCGTCATCGCACGCGCGTTTTGCGGGGCCTTCGCTCAGCGCGGGAGTGTAGCGGACGCCTTTGCGCGCGCCAGCGTGCAATCTGCCTGTCGCCGCAGGGAACCCGCTGCAAATCGCCGGCTCAGGAGGCCGGCTGCAAGATTCCCGGCAGCAGCGCCAGCAGTGCGCTCACCGGCAGGCCGACGACGTTGAGGTAATCGCCGTCGATCCGCTCCACCAGCGCCGCCCCGCGGCCCTGGATCGCGTACCCCCCGGCCCGCTCGCGCCACTCCTCCGTCGCGAGGTACCAGTCGAGCGTCGCCGCGTCGAGCGCGCGGAACGCCACGCGCGTGGTCGCCGAGGCGGTGCGCGTCTCCCCGGCCTCCGCGACCGCGAGCCCGCTCACGACCTCGTGCACCCGCCCCGACAGCCGCTCCAGCGTCGCCCGTGCCGCAGCCGCGTCGGCCGGCTTGCCGTAGACGGCGCCGTCCAGCACGACGACCGTGTCGACGCCGAGCACCGGCGCGCCGGCCGCGGGGACCGCGCGCGCCTTGCGCAGCGCGTTCTCGACGGCCACCTCGACCGGGTCGCCGTCCGCGAGCTCCTCGGCGTCGCTGACGACCGCGTCGAAGGCGACGCCGAGCTGCTCCAGGATCGCCCGCCGCTGCGGCGAGCGCGATGCGAGGACGAGGGTGGCGGAGGTGGGCGGCGGGATCAGAGGCTCGGGAAGAAGATCGCGGCCTCGCGGGCGGCGGACTCGTTCGCGTCGGAGCCGTGCACCATGTTCTTGCCGACCTCGAGCGCGTAGTCGCCGCGGATCGAGCCGGTCGCGGCCTCGATCGGATTCGTCGCGCCGATCACCTGGCGAGCGGCCCTGACAGCCTCGTGACCCTCGAGCACGGCGGCGACGAGCGGGCCGGACGTGATGAACTCGACGAGCTCGCCGAAGAACGGGCGCTCCTTGTGCTCGGCGTAGTGCGTCTCGGCCGTCTCACGGGAGATGTGCTGCTTCTCCAGCGCGACGATCGAGAGGCCCTTGCGCTCGAAGCGGGCGAGGATCTCGCCGGTCAGGCCGCGCGCGAAGGCGTCCGGCTTGACCAGGATGAGGGTCCGGTCCACGGCGTGTCTCCTTCAGGTTCAGGTTCAGGCGGATGAGGCGGCCGCCGTGCGGCCGCCGGGCGGAAAGCCTACGAGGTCGGCTCGGCGGCGCTCTCGGCCGTC
>DATHEP010000355.1:0-5624 GCA_035318525.1 Conexibacter sp. | reverse complement strand
CGTCGCGACGCCCGAGCGCGTCGACGAGGTGCTCGCGGTCTGCGCGAAGTGGGAGACGACCGCGACCGCGATCGGCGAGGTCACGGACTCCGGTCGCCTGCGGATCCTGCGTGAGGGCGACGTCGTCGGCGACATGCCGGTGCCCGCGCTCGTGGACGACTGCCCGCTCTACGACCTCGCGCCGGAGAAGCCATCGGCGCCGATCTACCCCGCGCCGAAGCGCCGCGTCGAGACGAACGACCCGCACGAGCTGCTGCTCGCGCTGCTGCGCTCCGACAACATCGCGTCCCGCCGGCCGATCTTCGAGCAGTACGACTGCCTCGTGCAGTCGCGCACGGTGCGTCGGCCCGACGAGGCGGACGCGGCCGTGCTGCTGCTGCCCGATGGCGGCGCGATCGCGGTCTCGATCGACGGCTCGGGCCGTCGCGTCGCCTGCGACCCATACCGCGGGACGGTCGAGGCCGTGCTCGAGTGCGCGACCAACCTCGCGTGCGTCGGCGCCGAGCCGCTCGGCCTCACGAACTGCCTCAACTTCGGCAACCCGGAGAAGCCGCACATCGCGTGGCAGCTCAGCGAGTCGGTGCGCGGGATGGCGGACGCCTGCCGCGCGCTCGACGTGCCGGTCGTCGGCGGCAACGTCTCGCTCTACAACGAGGGGCCCGAGGGCCCGATCTACCCGACGCCAGTCGTCGGCATGGTCGGGCGCCTGCCGGACGCGGCGCGCGCCGGCCGGCTCGGCTTCGCCGAGGAGGGCGACGCGATCGCCTTCGTCGGTCCCTTCCAGCCGTCCCTGCCGGGAAGCGAGCTGGCGAAGCTGCAGGGCGAGCCGCTCCCGGACGGACTGCCCCAGGTCGACGTGACGCTCGTGCGGCGGACCCTGGAGGTCGTGCGCGAGGCCGTGCGCGCGGGCGCGGTCCACTCCGCGCACGACGTCGCCGAGGGCGGATTCGCGGTCGCCTTGGCGGAGTGCTGTGTCGCCGGCGGCCGCGGTGCCCAGGTTGACTTCCGCGGCGCGGGCTCCGAGGGCGAGCGGGTCCTCGAGCTGCTGTTCGGCGAGGGCCCCGGCGGGATCCTGCTGTCCGGCCCGCGGCCCGCGCTCGCCGTGATCGCGCGCGAGGTCCCGACGACGCTGTTCGGCGTCGTCGGCTCGGCCGACGATCCGCTCGAGCTGTCGCTTGACGGCGACGCGACGCTGAGCTGGTCGCTCGCCGAGCTGCGCGCCGCGCGCGACGGCGGGCTGGCCGTCTAGCGGCGCCGCGGCGGCGCTTGACGGCGACGCGACGCTGAGCTGGTCGCTCGCCGAGCTGCGCGCCGCGCGCGACGGCGGGCTGGCCGTCTAGCGGCGCCGCGGCGGCGTCCGGTGGCGTTCCGCTCGGGCGCTCGTGGTGCCCGTCGCGTGCGTCGTGGGCCCCGAGGGGGAGGGAGCAGGTGCTCCGGGGTTGGTGCGCTCGTTCGTGGCCGTTCACGCGTCCGCCTACGCAGCGCTCGTGTTCCCTGCGGTACGTCCCTGAGCCGAGGGATGGCAGCTACTGAGACCCTCGCGGTGGCGGCGGCGAGGCGCCCGCCCCCACTGCTACGCTCTGGCCCCAGCGGGCATGGCAGCCGCGCCGTCCCGTGCCGGAGGACACTCGCCTCCTCGATGACCGACCATCTGACCGATCGCGACGGACCGCGGGACGAGTGCGGCGTCTTCGGGATCTACGCGCCCGATCACGACGTCGCCCGGCTCGCGTACTTCGCGCTGTACGCGCTCCAGCATCGCGGTCAGGAGTCGGCCGGCATCGCCACGACCGACCTCGGCGGCAACATCATGACGCTGCGCGACCTCGGCCTCGTCTCGCAGGTGTTCGACGAGCAGCGGCTGCGCGCGCTGCCCGGCGACATGGCACTCGGCCACGTGCGCTACTCGACCACCGGCTCCTCCGCGTGGGAGAACGCACAGCCGGTCTACCGCTCCGACGCGCGCGAGCTTGCGCTCGCGCACAACGGCAACCTCACCAACGCCGTCGAGCTGCACGCCGAGCTGCGCGAGGCCGACGTCGCGTTCCGCTCCACGTCGGACTCGGAGATCATCGCCGCGCTGCTCTCGACCCACGCCGCCGAGCGGATCGAGGACGCCGTCGCGGACGTGCTGCCGCGGCTCAAGGGCGCCTTCTCGACGGTCGTCATGACGCGCGAGAAGATCGTCGCCTTCCGTGACCCGCACGGGCTGCGCCCGCTCGCGCTCGGCATGGTCGGCGACCGCTACTGCGTCGCGAGCGAGTCCTGCGCGCTCGACATCATCGGCGCGAGATTCCTGCGCGAGGTCGAGCCGGGCGAGGTCGTCACGATCGACGGCGGCGGGATCTCGACGCGGATCGCCATCGAAGGCGCGCGGCGCGCCTTCTGCGTCTTCGAGTACATCTACTTCGCGCGGCCCGACTCGATCATGGGCGGCACGGTGCTGCAGGGTGCGCGCGGGCGCATGGGCGAGATCCTCGCGCGCGAGGCGCCGGTCGAAGCGGACCTCGTGATCGCGGTGCCGGACTCGGGCAACCCGGCTGCGCGCGGCTTCGCACGTGCCAGCGGGATCCCGCAGGACGACGGCTTCGTGAAGAACCGCTACGTCGCGCGCACGTTCATCCAGCCCGGCCAGGAGCTGCGCAAGCACGGCTTGAGACTGAAGTTCAACCCGATGCCGGAGATCGTCGCCGGCAAGCGCCTCGTCGTCGTCGACGACTCGATCGTCCGCGGCAACACGACGCGCCAGATCGTCGAGATGCTGCGCGACGCCGGAGCGCGGGAGGTCCACTTGCGCATCACCGCGCCGCCGATCCGCCATCCCTGCCACTACGGCATCGACATGTCGACGCGCGAGGAGATGATCGCGCACGGGCGCGAGGTGCCCGCGATCGCTGCCGAGCTCGGCGCCGACTCGCTGCACTACCTCTCCCTCGCGGGCGTGTACGAGGCGGTCGGGTCGACGCGCGAGACGCACTGCGACGCCTGCTTCACCGGCGAGTATCCGCTGCCGGACGGTCCCGGCGGGCAGGACAAGCACGCCTTCGAGCAGGCGCTTCCCGTCATACACGCATAGGCTTCGCGAAAGCGCGCAAGCGCTGCGATCCTGGCCGGTCGCGGCGCTATGGTCGTCGGTCCCATGGACCCCCGCGAGGCGCTGCGTACCCACTTCGGCTTCGACGCCTTCCGCCCTGGTCAGGCGGACGCGGTCGAGGCCGCGCTGGCGGACCGCGACACGCTCGTCGTGATGCCGACCGGCAGCGGCAAGTCGCTCTGCTACCAGTTGCCGGCGCTGATGCGCGACGACCTGACGATCGTCGTCTCGCCGCTTGTCTCGCTGATGCAGGACCAGGTCGACCAGCTGCGGCGCATCGCGCCCGAGCAGGTCGCGCTCGTCAACGCGCAGCAGAGCGCGGTGGAGAACCGCACGGCGCTGGAGCGGGCGGCGAGCGGCGAGCTGCGGCTGCTCTACGTCGCGCCGGAGCGCTTCGCCTCGCCCGGCTTCGTCCAGCAGATCGAGCAGGCGCGGGTCGGGCTGTTCGTCGTCGACGAGGCGCACTGCGTCTCGCAGTGGGGGCACGACTTCCGCCCCGACTACTTCCGCCTCGCGGACGCCGCTCGGTACCTGAACGCGCGCGCGATCATCGCGCTCACGGCGACGGCGACGCCGCAAGTCGCAAAGGACGTCGTCGCGCGGCTGCGCCTGCGCGAGCCGGTGCAGGTGACGACCGGCTTCGACCGGCCCAACCTGTCGTTCGCGGTCGTGCCGTGCAGAACGAAGGCCGACAAGCACCGCCGCATCGCAGCGGTCCTGGGCGAGCGGGACTCGGAGCGTCCGGCGTTGCCCGCGATCGTCTACGCCGGCACGCGCAACGGCTGCGAGGAGCTCGCGCGGACGCTCGAGCGCGAGCTGGATGGCGAGGCGCGCGTCGTCGTCTACCACGCCGGCCTAGACCGCGAGCGGCGCGCGGCCGTGCAGCGGGCGTTCATGGGCGGGGAGGCGCAGGTCGTCGTCGCGACGAACGCGTTCGGGATGGGCGTCGACAAGGCCGACGTGCGCACCGTCTGCCACGAGACCGTCCCGCAGTCGGTCGAGGCCTACTACCAGGAGGCCGGTCGCGCCGGCCGCGATGGTCGGCCGGGGCGCTGCCTGTTGTTCGCGGAGAGCCGCGACAAGGGCCTGCACGTCTTCTTCATCCAGCGCGCGGAGGTCGAGGACGCGGCCTTCGCAGCGGTCGCGCGGCGGTTGCATCGCGAGGCCGCCGAGCACGGCCGCTACGACGTCGAGCTGCGCGAGCTGGCCGCGCTCACCGGCAGAGGCGGGGACCTCGACCAGGCGCGCGCGATCGTCGGCCATCTCGCGCGGGCGGGGCTGCTGCGCCCGGCGCCGTCGCCGCCGGACCGTGCGATCGGCCGGATCGTCGGCGCGTGGGACCGCGCGACGCTCGCCGCCTGTCGTAGCTCGGCCGGCGAGGCGACGCGCGTGCGCTGGCGCCAGTACCGCTCGATCTGGGCGTTCGTCGAGCAGCGCTCGTGCCGGCGCCGGGCCGTGCTGCGCCACTTCGGCGACCGCCAGGAGCCGCGCACCGACGCGCGCGTGCCCTGCTGCGACGTGTGCGAGCCGTCGCTGGTGCCGGCGGCGCCCGCCATGCCGGCGCGGCCGGCGCGACCCGAGCGTGCGAACGGCGCTCGGCAACGCCCTGCCGGCGACCGCGAGCATTCGCCTTCGGGTGAGGGCGCCGACGGCGAGCTCGACGACGCGATCCTGTCGGTCGTCGAGACGGCCGAGCCCGCAGTCGGCCGCACGCGCGCGGTGGAGATCCTCTGCGGCGGCCGTTCGAAGGTCGTCGAGAAGTACTCCTACGACGGGCTGCCGGACTACGGCACGTTCGCCCACCTGCGGCGCGACGATGTGCTCGCGCGCGTGGACGAGCTGATCGCCGCCGGCACGCTTCGCTCGACCGGTGGGCGCTTCCCGAAGCTCGCAGCCGCATGAGCAGCGAGCCGTTCCGGATCGCCGTCCTCGCGTCGGGGGCCGGCTCCAACCTCCAGGCGATCCTTGACGTGCTGCACGGGCGCGGCGAGGTCGAGGTCGCGGCGGTGGCGTCGAACGTCGAGGACGCGCCGGCGCTCGCGCGGGCCGAGCGCGCCGGCGTGCCGACTGCAAGCTTCCCGCTCGCCGCCCACGCGGACCGCGCCGAGCGCGACGCCGCGCTCGCCGACTGGCTCGCCGGCCGCGGCGTGCAGCTCGTCGTGCTCGCGGGCTACATGCAGATGCTCACGCCCGCCTTTCTCGCGCGCTTCCCGCAGGCGGTCGTCAACGTGCACCCGGCGCTGCTGCCCGCGTTCCCCGGGCTCGACGCCGTCGGGCAGGCGCTCGCGCACGGTGTGCGGGTGTTCGGCGTCACCGTCCACTTCGTCGACGAGGGCGTCGACACCGGCCCGATAATCCTGCAGCGCGCGATCGAGCTGCCGCACGCGCGCGAGCCGGAGGAGGTGCTCGAGCGTCTCCATGCGATCGAGCACGAGTTGCTGCCCGAGGCGATCCGCCTGATCGCCCGCGGCGCAGTGCGGATCGATCCCACGAACCCGCGCCGCGTGCTGCTGGCGCCCTAGCTATCCTC
>DATHEP010000354.1:0-4044 GCA_035318525.1 Conexibacter sp. | reverse complement strand
ACGGACGGACGGTAGACGCGCCACGGCACCGTCGTCTCCTCGCGCGCGATCCGCTCCGCCTCGAACTTCGTGCGGTGGTAGGGGTGCTCGAGCGGCTGCCCCTCGTCGAACATGTCCTCGCGGAATGTGCCTCTGTAGGCGCCCGCGACGGCGATCGACGAGGCATGGTGGAAGCAGCCGGCCTCGACCACGTTCGCGAGGGCGACCGCGTGGCGCGTGCCCTCGACGTTCGCGAGGCGGTCCTGCTCCTCGCTCGCCGTCATGTCGTAGACCGCGGCGAGGTGGAAGAAGTGGTCGACCGTTCCCCGCAGCTCGGCCGCCTGCTCAGGGTCGAGCCCGAGCAGCGGCTTGCCGAGGTCGCCGACCACCGGGACGATGCGCTCGCTGCCGTCCCAGCGGTGGATCAGCGCGTCGAGTCGTCCGGTCGATCCCGCGCGCACGAGCACGTGGATCGTCCCCTCGCGCTCGAGCAGCCGCTCGACGAGGTGCCGCCCGATGAAGCCCGTCGCCCCCGTGACGAAGTACGCCATACGAAGACCCTATACCCGTGCTCGCGGATGCCCGCTCACATAGCTCGCGCTCCCGCACCAGGGGACGCAGTCGGCGTCGCGTGCTCAGGCACGCAAGCCGGCGAGGACGATGCCTCGCGTGATGCCGGCGCCGCGAGCTACCAGCCGCCCGACCACTGTGCGCCTTTTGTGCGGCGCTTGGCGGCGGCCTTGCGGGCGTCTCTGCGCTTGTCGAGCCGCCATTGGAGCAGGCTCAGCAGCAGGATCAGCGTCGGGAAGAAGGCGATGACGACGAAGCCGAAGTTCGTGACGACCTTGTCGTCCGCCTCGCCGTAGGTGCCCTGCCCGCCGTCGGGGACCGACGCGAGCGCCGCCGGCGCGAGCACGAGCAGCAGCAGGCAGCTCGTGACGAGCGTGGCAAGCAGGTGACGGGGGCGGCGCATGAGGGCGCGAACGATAGCGGAGCCGCAGGCGACGACGCCGCGTCGCGGCGCCCGGCGAGGCGGGCCGTTCGCTCGTACCATGGGCGGCGACATGGCGGTCGTGATCGCATCGGACATCGGCAAGGACATGGCGGGAGATCCGCTCATGCGTGGCGTCTCGTTCAAGCTCGAGCGCCGCGACCGCATGACGCTCTCCGGCCGCAACGGCGCGGGCAAGACGACGCTGCTGCGGATGCTCGCGGGGGAGGCGTCGGTCGACCACGGGGAGCTGGCGTTCCAGAAGCGCGCGAAGGTCGCGCTGCACGACCAGCGCCCGCCGCGCGAACGCGACGTGACCCTGCGCGACTACGTGCTCTCGGGTGCGCAGGAGATCCTCGCGGTCGAGGCGGAGCTGGCGCGCCTCGAGCAGGCGATGGCGGAGGGCGCGCACGACGAGGCGACGCTGAACGCGTACGCGCGCGCTCAGGCGAGCCTCGACGCGCACGGCGGCTATCGCTGGCGCGACCGCGCGCAGGCGATGCTGCACGGCCTCGGCTTCGGCGACGAGCAGCTCGACCGCGAGCTGTCGACCTTCTCCGGCGGCGAGCTGACGCGCGGCTCGCTCGCCCGCGTGCTCGCCGGCGGACCGGACCTGCTGCTGCTCGACGAGCCGACGAACCACCTCGACATCGCGTCGCTCGAGTGGCTCGAGAGACACCTCGTCGAGCTCGATGCGGCGATCGTGCTCGTTGCGCACGACCGCTGGTTCCTGGAGGCGGTCGGCACCGCCGTGCTGGAGCTGGAGGCGGGCCGCTCACGCTTCTTCGCCGGGCCGTGGCACAAGTGGCGCCAGGAGAAGGCGGCGCGCGAACTGGCGCTGGGCCGTGCGATCGATAAGCAGAGAGCGGAGATCGCGCGCCTCGAGCGCTTCGTCGAGCGCTTCCGTGCGAAGGCGACGAAGGCGAGACAGGCGCAGTCGCGCGTCAAGCGGCTGGAGAAGATCGAGACGGTCGAGCGCGACCCGCGCGACGTCGCGACGCTGTCGTTCTCGTTCAAGGCGCCTGAGCGTGCCGGGCGCGTCATCTTCGAGTTGGAGGACGGCCGCGTCGAGGTGCCGGGCAGCACACTGCTCGACGGCGCCGAGCTGTGGCTCGAGCGCGGCGAGCACGTCGCGCTCGTCGGCGCGAACGGCTCCGGCAAGACGACGCTGATCGAAACGCTCGCCGGCAATCGCCCGCTCGCCGGAGGCAAGCTGCGCAAGGGCCACAACGTGCAGGTCGGCTACCTCTCCCAGCACTCCGAGTCGCTCGCCGAGAGCGGCACGGTGCTGGAGGCGGCGCAGCGCGCCACGAGACTGACGCCGAACAAGGCGCGCGCGCTGCTCGGCCAGTTCCTCTTCTCCGGCGACGACGCGCAGAAGCCGGTCGTCGGGCTCTCCGGTGGGGAGCGCCAGCGCCTGTCGCTCGCGATCCTCGTCCACTCGGGCGCGAACGTGCTGATCCTCGACGAGCCGACGAACCACCTCGACGTCGAGAGCCGCGAGGCGCTCGAGGAGGCACTCGAAGGGTTCGCCGGCTCGGTCCTGCTCGTCTCGCACGATCGCGCGCTGCTCGACGCTGTCGGCTCGCGCACCGTCGCCGTCGAGGACGGCACGCTGCACAGCTACGAGGGCGGCTGGGCGGACTACCTGCGGATGCGCGACGAGCGCAGAGCCCTGGAGGAGGCGGCGCTGAGCGCGGCGGCCACAGCCGACAAGGCGAAGGCGAAGGCGAACGACGCAACGTCGCGCGGCGGGAAGGCGGGCGCGAAGGCGCCTGCGAACGGCGCTGCGAAGCCGGGCCGCTCCAAGAACGCGGTCCGCGAGACGCAGCGGCTCGAGCGCGAGATCGAAGCGGCGGAGGCTGCGCTGCAGGCGCTCGAGGAGGAGCTCGCCGACCCGGCTGCGTGGGCGGATCCCGAGCGCTCGGCCGCGTCGAGCGAGCGCCACGAGGCGGCCAGACGCACCGTCGAGGAGCTGTACGCGCGCTACGAGCGCGTCGCCGGCTGACCCCGCAGCGGTTACCGAGCGGTCACCGCTTCGTCACACGCGTGAAACACGCGCATATGCGCGCGTTCGTACGGTCGCGGCATGACCGATCTCGCGATCCATCCCACGCGTGCGCCAGCTCCGCTGGCGCCACCGGCCGACGACCGCCCGCTCGGTGGGCGGCTCGGCCTCGACGTCCCGCGCGACACCTGGCCCACGGCGCCCGAGCTGAAGCGGCTCGAGGCGTGCGGGTACGGATGGATCCAGATGCACGCTCCGCCGGCCTCGATGCTGGCCGACCCGGTGAGCGTGCAGCGGCACGGGGACTGCCTGCGGGCGGTGCTCGCGCCGACGAGCTTGCAAGTCGCGCTCCACGCGCCGGACGAGCTGCGCGCGGGAACGCTTGCGCACGAGCGCGCGTTCGGCGGGCTGCTCGACCTCGCCGTCGCGGTCGGAGCGACGCGCGTCGTCTACCACGGCGCGCGCTTCCCGGTCGCCGCAGGGGCGGAGGCCGACCGCGTGGAGGACCGCCTGCTCGCGGAGGAGCGGGCGCTGCGCCGCTTCGCGGGGCAGGCCGAGCAGGCCGGCCTGCTGATTGCGCTCGAGAACCTCGCGCCGACATACCCCTGTCCGCCGGAGCTGGGCCATGCCCCGCTGTTCGTGCGCGACCTCGTGCGCCGCATCGACTCGCCCGCCGTCGGGATGGCATTCGATCTCGGCCACGCGCACATCACCTCGCAGCTCGCCGGCGTGGCGCTCGTGGACGTGCTCGCGGCGGCGCGCGACGAGGTCGTGCTGCTGCACGTGCACGACAACCTCGGCGTGCGGCGCGGGCCCGGAACGCCGCCGGGAATCGTCCCGCTTCGGCTCGATCTGCACATGGCCCCCGGGCGAGGAACGCTTCCCTGGCGCGCGCTGGCACCGTTCCTGCGCATCCAGCAGGCGCCGCTGCTGATGGAGGTCGCGCCCGCGCAGCGTCCGGACCCGCTGCGGCTCGCGACCGTCAGCGCCGAGCTGCTGACGCGTGGGTAGCCCGGTGAGCAGATCGGGGATGGGGACGCCGCGCAAGCGCGATCCGCTGCTCGAA